>JALUSH010000173.1 GCA_027016675.1 Thermodesulfovibrio sp. | reverse complement strand
AAGATGCATAATACGCTGCCACGAGAATGCGAATTAACGTGGAATGTCTGATGAAAGCAAAATCTTGTATATCGTGAGAGCGCGCAAAGAGCGATTTTCATATGAGTTATTAAAATAAGAAATTAACCGCGAAAGTGCTTTTCTTTACACCGCTAAACCGTGTAATTTTGCTACATTCTCGCAACTTAGGTTTTAATTCGCGGTTCCTTATGGTTCAGGCACAAAAGAAAATGAAAACTTTCAAAGTAACGGAATAATCTTTCCGTAGAGTTTCTTTGTTTCTTCGAATGTTTTTTCATTAATTATATGAATTTCCACAAAAATATTATCTTCACAGGCTCTTTTCATTAAATACAACACCTGACAGTATCATAGTTTATGTTATTTTTTTGTTTATTTTATTGATCCTGTTTGTCATTGGGGCCCTTTTTGGAAGCATTTTTACAATGTTAATCTATCGATTCATGAAATTCCTGGGAGGTTCGGAGGAATAGTGTGAAAGCACGACCTGCGATCCTGTTAATAATTCTCCTTGTCTGTCTCATTCTTATACTTAAGGGTTATAAATACTATGAATACACAAAAACCGACCCCGAGTTCTGTAACACCTGTCATCTTGTTGAGGAAGGTGTCAGGACATGGCGTCTAAGTAAACACAGCAATCTCATCTGTCAGCGCTGTCATGTTCTTACCTTAATAGAAGAAAATCGCCTCCTGTTAGCCTTTGCTATAAAGGGTTCATGGCGTGTAAAACAGACCCATGGCTCCATAAAGCCCTGGGAAGGTTGCCTTGACTGTCATGTGCAGGATGCATCTCAGGGTTCTGTATCACTGAGAACATCCTACGGACATGCCCGTCATGTCTTCATGCAGGACATAAAATGCAATGCCTGTCACAGAGGCGATATACATGATTTCAGAGCTGATTCAAAGAAATGTCAGACCTGTCATAAGGACAAACTGGTTCACGGGATGGGAATGGCAGGGCTTTATTGTCTTAATTGCCATCGCTTTGGTGAAACAAAACCCAAGATGGTATCGCAGGAACGGTGCTTCGAGTGCCATAAAACCATTCCCACAAAAGGTGTAATGTCTGGTGTAAAGTGTTTCGACTGTCATAAACCTCATGGACAACTCAAGATGGAAAGCAAAGACTGCCTTGGAACCTGTCATGGCAATGAGACCAGGGTAGGCCAGCATGGCAAACATCTGGCACTCGGAAAGCTTCAATGTATTGATTGCCACAAACCCCATACATGGGTAATTAAGAAGGAAAATGCTCCTGGACTATGTGATAGATGTCATCCCCTGAGAGATCCCATGACCTTTATATATTAATCGGCTGAGATGAAACAATAAAAAAATGCTGTCCAAGGATGGACAGCATTTTATAGGGGAGGTAACGAGGCGCTGATTATATTTTACATAATTATGCCTTGAATGTCAAGTTATAATTTTAGGTTATATGATAACAGGAGAGTTGCTATACCATGGGGCATATGTTATAAAACAAGGCAGTTAGACAAGTTCTGTTTTAGCTCCTGCCTGTTTTTCCAGTTCTTTCAGTTTCTCTGTTTCTCCAATGGCGATCAGGGTATCACCAGGCTTGATTTTGGTATTATGTACAGGATTAAATTTCATCTCTCCTTCTTTGCGCTTGATAGCCACTACAATAACCCCATATTCTCTGCCAATGCCTGCCTCGTGGATAGTTTTATCAGCAAGAAAAGACCCCTCTGTCACCTCTATCTCTTCCATCTGTAGTTCAATATTGCCACTTTTTGTAGCAAATTCAAGAAAATCTACCACTGCAGGCTTTAACACTGAATGGGCAATCCTCAAGCCGCCTATATGATATGGTGATACCACTCTGTCTGCACCAGCCCTCAGAAGTTTTTGCTCAGAGCCTTCCTCACCTGCCCTTGCAACTATCAAAAGGTCAGGGTTGAGTTCTCTTGCACTTAAGACAACATAGAGGTTCTGGGCATCTGTGGAAAGAACAGATATCAAGCCCCGTGCCCTTTCAATGCCAGCCTCTTTTAACAACTCATCCCTTGTGGCATCACCAAAGATGAAGGGTATGTCCTCATCCGCATCCAGTGCTATGTGTTCCTTTTCTATGACCACAAAGGGAACCTTATGTGTCTTAAGCTCTCTGCATATAATATGTCCCATGCGACCATAGCCACATACAATGAAATGGTTTTTCATATTTTTCAGTTTTTTCTCCAATCTCATCCTCCCAAATGTCTTTTGTATTTCTCCTTCCAGGATAATCTTTATACCATTGTTTACAACATAGGCCACCACACCTACTCCGAAGAAAACCAGTACAATAGTAAATGCCCTGCCCATATAACTCAGTGGCCTTACCTCCTGGTAACCAATAGTTGCCAGGGTAATTACGGTCATATACAGGGCATCGAAAAAAGGCCATCCTTCAATAATAGAATAACCAATGGTACCGGTAAGTAAAACACTAACTACAAGGACAATGGAAAATAGGGCTCGTTTTCTCAATATCCAACCGTTCCTTATATGTGAGATTTTAGTTTTTTATAATATAACATAGGTAGTATTGTAGATGTGTAGCATTTTGGTTGCTCATAATCCGAAGGGGGTGAAGAAAAATAACCCCATCAGTCAACAGGCAGCGGTCAGGAGTCTGTCCCTATATTATCTTTATAAAGGCGCACAATTACCCCTTCCCTTATTAAGGGGGAAATTAAGGTGAGTTTCTATTGATAAAAAGGTGGGACTTGGGTGGGTCAACAGAGACTGTTACACTACCCGTTGATGCATAGCTTATACATTTAGCTCCCCGAGTATCTTCAATATACTGTCAGTATGCGAGCCTTCCCAGTAGATTCGTCCACATTTATTGCAACGTTGAAATCTCCTTTGATGAAGGTATACATGTTCAGGAACAATCCCCTCAACCATCTCCTTCTTGATATCTCTAAGAGGGATATTACATTGCATACAACGCCTTGTAGAGGTCTCTCCGGGAAATACAGCAACAACCTCCTTTAGCTGTTTTTTCACATCTTCTGATTTGATCAACAGATGCTCTACAGTAAATCTCCTCGTCAGTTCCCTGTCGCGGGTGAGGAGTATCCTGCCTTCAGACCTTGCATGCCTGACCAGTGCCCTGTCATCAATATC
>JALUSH010000172.1 GCA_027016675.1 Thermodesulfovibrio sp. | reverse complement strand
TCCTGTTGCTGTTCAGGAACTGCACTGATTGTGTATGTTCCTGATGAGGGAATCTCAAAATAAAAATATTTAATATTCAGAAGCTTATTTGGTGTACCAAACCATGCTGAGGTACAGATCCGTTTGGCTGGAGCATTTGGTATAAGCTTTGTATACACAGGAAGGGATTCAGAGGTGCCTCCATCATTGGTCTCTGTTTCTGTGCTATCCCATTCATCCACAGCTTCATCTGTTATATATTCGTATTGTAATAACTGATTGATGGCATTTATTATTGAGGCCTGTCCATGGTATCTGTTTTTCAGATGATCGATAAAAGAAAAAATCGTTGTAAAGGATGAGGTGGCTTTAAGATCCTTTATGACTACATTGTATAGAGGTGCAAAACCAAGTGATAAACCATCAATACCTGATTCATTACTGGTATCATAGATATCATAAATAATACTCTGAACAGATTCCTCACTATACCATCCTCTTGATATTCCGAAAAAATCATTGTCCTCTATATCCATATGCAACCCCTGTGACTGCCTGGCACCATAGGTGTCAATATAGTCAGAATTATCCAGAACAATGGCTGAAAGGGCATTGTCAAACCCCTCATCAAAGGCCACCCTTGCATCAAGTTTATCAGTTAATGAATGCTGACCTCCGAGAGTATCTGTTCTTCCCAGTCTGTGGACAAGGTAATGACCAAATTCATGCACTATAACATGACCATCGTATTCATCTGTATCATTATCTTCAGCACCAAGTATGTAAATCTCCTTTTCAGAAAAGCTGTAATGTGTGGTTCCTATATGTCCAGAACTCTTACTTCCGGAGGAAGGAATATTATCAGGACTCCAGTTAATAAGGAGCTGCGGTAGATTAACATCAGGGTCAACAGAGAGAATCACCTGTAGGGCCTGGTAAATGAAATCCATTATTGCAAAGGGGGCAGCAACCCGTGCTGATGTATAGGAGGTTCCTTCCCAGCCTGAAGATGCATTAAGATTTTTATTTGATATGTTGGATGTACCAGAGTTGAAGACAGAACCTTCCATAACATAAAGAGCCTTGGCATTTGTATTGTCAACAACCCTGAAATCCCATGAAGGGCTACCATTCTGTACCATCTGTGCCTTGACCCTTATAATAACTTCGGTTCTCTCAGGTACAGTGAGACTGTAATTACCCTGTGTGTCAGTAACAGTAGAATCAATGACTGAAGAGTCCGAGGCATTGATTGCCTCTACTAACACACCTCTTACAGGCTTTCTTGTGGTACTGGAATATTCAAGCCCTGATACTGTGGCCGGCACTGAATCAAAGGTGATCTTTCCAGAGATTGTTATCTTGTCTGCCTTTGCACTACCATCGCTACTTCCTCCACTGCCTCCTCCACAGCCTGTAGAGAGATACAGGATAGGAATAATAAAAAAAACCAGTTTTAAAAGGGTGCCTTTTCTATAGAAACCCGTCATTTTACTTGTTTTATTTTTAGTCCTGAATAACTGAACTATATGATAGCACTACTGTCTAAAAAAATTCACAAGATGTAAAAAAGGATGCTGAAAAAATCCAACAATGGGACTAAGAAGTCAAAAGTCAGGAATCGTAATGAGGCTACTACCTTTCTAAAGGAACAAAATCACCACCTCTCTCCCCTGGATAAGGGAGGATTTAAAGGGATCAGCAAGGGTGATAATATGAGATATAATTATAATCCCTGCAATATTTCAGAACGCTTCTCCTGATACTCTTTCTCTGTTATAAGTCCTTCTTCGTAAAGTGCCCTGAGTTTCTTGAGTCTTTCTGCGGTTTTTGATTCTATATGCTCAGGCTGTTTCTTGTTTTCTGATGGTTTTGTTTTTTCCTCTATCTTGATATGCGAAGATTTTCTAACTGTTTCAGGTCTACTTTTTATCAGAAATGCCACTATCTGTTCTGCAACACGCTCCAGAGCCTGCTCAGTGGTTCCTGCAAATGTACTTCCACCCGAGGACTTGCCTTCTGCCCTGAATGCTCCAAGCACTGAATTTGTCTTTATGTCTACCAGTTTTGCATCAACTGTAACTTTGGCCTGGCCTGCCAGAGCACCAAACACAAGACGTGCAGCACTTCCCACCTTTTGTAATTCCACGATCTTTATCTTTAGATGCAGGTCTGTTGATGTATCCATAGTCCCAGGAATAACCCTTTCAAATAGTCCTTTTTCTCTTAACTTGATGACAACCATCTTTTCAAGCTGGATTACCTCTGAAGAGGAGTCTTTAATATCAGATGAAACATCAATCGCAATCTTATTATAGTTATTAATCCTTTCGCTTACGGGTTTTGTTAATTGCATAGTACCTGTGGATGCACAGCCTGAGAGTAAGAGAATGGTTATTAAAAAGAAAACCATCTTGGATTTAGTGGCTATATTCATAATATCCTCCTTTATATATACAGATATCAGTTTTTTCTTTATTGAACAGAATCTTTCTTCTCCTCAGCAGGCATAATAATAATCTTCTTGCCAGTTGAATCGGTAACAGTCTTGCCCGAGCTTTTTATCATTTTTCTTATATCAGTACCTACATTAACAGGCACTGCACCAGTACGAACCATTTTCCTTCCACCAAAAGTCCCTGTAACAAAGACATTGAGATATAACATCCCTTCTGTATGGGGGACAATAGTTACACTTTCTGAGAAGGTAGAATTAGCTAACTGGTCACCATAATCCACCTCGGTTTTGCCAGAGGTTATCTCCATGCCCTTATCAGGAGTTAGTTTAAGAGTTACCTTCTCAGCATCAGAGAGAAGTTTAAAACCGACGGTTACTGTTATGCTTTCTCCAACATCAGCTTTTTCAGGTACTGTATAGGATATAGATACTGGAGCTACTGGCTTACCAGATGAAGGAACTTCCTTTGTGATAAGTTCTCTGGAATTACTCGTGCAGGCAAGAAGACCTGTCAGAAGCAGGCTTATGGTTAAAACCAAAGGTATTTTATAGATTTTGCGAATCTCTTTCATATTATCATCCTCCATTTAATGGTATTTAATTAAGGCTTACATTAAAACATGATTCCCCTTTATATACCCCTGTCAGATTGTCAACCTCTGATATCACTCCAACATAATACCCAGGGGACAGGGTAACAGTTAGTGTCTCAGTAGCACCATTACCACCATTATC
>JALUSH010000171.1 GCA_027016675.1 Thermodesulfovibrio sp. | reverse complement strand
CAATCATCGGAATCCTCATGGCAATCGCAATCCCGGCATACCTTAACTATCAAAAGAGAGCAAAGTGTAATGCTGCCAGATCAAACTTTGACATCGCCTACAGATATATCAAGAATGAGCTTGCCAAGAAATCCGCTGGTGGAACTGCAACTGCAAATGTGGTTGACGCCCTGAACCAGGGTGACAGGAAGGCACCATGGGATCCTGGAAATGATGCATTTGTGAGTAGTAACCCAGCTAATGGACAGGTTGCGATTAATGTTACCAATCTCCAAAGTTTAAGTGCAGGTAGTAATGTTGGAATTACTTTAACTATCCCCGGTTCTGTTGATTGTGGTTGGGGCTGGACCACAACCAGTCTGACAATAACTGCAGAATGACATCGTAAAGCTAATAATGAAGAAAGGGAGTGTAAGGAAAGTTACACTCCCTTTCTTTTTTAAGAGGAGCAGTTAAGCCATGGATAAAAGAGGCTTTACCCTGATTGAGCTGTTAATAGTGGTCGCCATAATAGGCATATTGATGGCAATTGCCATACCTGCCTATCTGAATTATCAACTGCGGGCAAAGTGTAATGCTATGAAGGATAATATTGACATAGCCAATGCATACATAAGAAACGAGCTTACCAAAAAGGTTTATTCCACAGGAGACCAGCCCACATCACATCTGATAGCAGACCTGAATGCCGGGGACAGGAAAAACCCATGGGATTATTCCAAGAATGCCTTCACTATTGGCTCACCTTCAGATGACGGGACAGTTTATATCCAGCCCGACACCGCCGACAACCTGAGCTCCATGTCATTCGGCTCAGTCATTACTGTCCGGGTAATGGACCCCACAGACCGTTGTGGCTGGACCGATTATGATAATACCCCTAATAGACTCACCTACACCATTACCGTGGAGTAGGGATTGAAAAGGAAGGTTCGTCCCGGTTTCATCTTATATGCCATTGTCTTTTCCATTCCTTTTATAGTCTTTCATAAAGCCCTCTCTGCAGGATTTGTCTGGGACGACCTGATGATTATATCAAATGCGGCGGGCATCAACAATCCATACCATGGTATCTTCAGCCTTCCATGGATAAAGGGAAGCTTCTTCAGACCCATACCAACTGTTACAATCCAGTTAGACTATCTCTTATGGGGTGCAACTCCATTCGGTTATCACCTGACAAACCTGCTGATACACTGCCTCAGTGCAGTGCTGGTGTTTACGGTGATGAAGAAACTCACAAACACCACCATTGCTTTAGCATCTGCCGTGTTGTTTTCAGTACATCCTGCTGTTACAGAGGTGGTCTCATGGATTTCTTGCAGATTCGACCTGCTGGCACTGTTCTTTGCCCTCCTTGCAATGCTATGTGTGCTTGAGTATGTCACATCAGGCAGAAAGATACTTATATTATTAATGTTAGTGTTTTCTGTTTTTTCTATATTTTCAAAGGAAAACGGTGTTATGCTGGTCATGCTCCTGCCGATTCTGTTTTATTACAAAAATACCAGATCAAGAAAGAGCCTTTATCTGTTTATAGTAATCAGTATAGTCTTTTTCTCCCTGTTTTCCGTGTTTCTCTGGCACAGGATAGAAATAATAGAGCACTCATATCTAAAGACCTGCTTATATTTCCTGAAACTCTCCGGCCTGTATACCTATAAGCTCTTTACCCCCCATTATCTTTCACCATTCAGTAATTGTCTGATTGCAGGGCTTGGTGATATGACTATCTTTCTGGGCGCCGGGTTTCTATTGATATTTTTGATATCCTTTGTTTTTTTATTAAAAAAACGACAGATACCTGCCCTTTCTATAGTGTGGTTTTTGTTTGCACTGTTTCCCGGGCTTTATATCAGCATGGTCAAATACTACAGGCTCCCCGGTTCTGACAGATTCATGTATTCCTCCATGCCTGCTGCCGGACTTCTGTTTTTTTATTATCTATACAGGTATCTTAATAAAAAGGCTTTTCTGTCTGTAGCTGCCATAGTAATCCTCCTTGGCAGTATCTATTCCTTTAAACAGTCTTCAATATGGCTGAACTCTTACCATCTCTGGAGCAATGTAAACAGACAATGCAGGGAGAAATGGGCATATCCTTTTATAAACTATGCACATGCTGTATATTATTACAGAGACAGAGATATGGCCCGGGATGTCTTCAGGAGATTCTTGAAAAAGATAAACAGCGGGAAACTTTATGTAAGAAACAGGCCTGAAAAGGACCTTTACAGACTGAATGCAACGGTCTGGCTTGCAAAGATAGAGGATGAAAGCAGAAGGTATCAGGAGGCAGAAGATTATTATAATGACGCAATAATGCAGTATAAAGAGGTATTAAAGAAATATCCGGGTATAATTAAGTGGGAACTCGGGTGGGTCAACTATGAACTGGCAGAGCATTACATACGACAGTACAAACTTAAAAGGGACAAGCAGTATCTCTTAAAGGCATTGAAGGAGGCAGAGGTTGCAGTGAAATTCAGACCCAGGGATCCGAAAATGATAAAACTAAAGATAATCCTCATGCTGAAACTGAGATATTGTAATGAAAAGTCTTATAATTCCCTTTATAAAATCTACGCTGAGACAGGGGATAAGGATGAGTTAAAGAAGTTTATCTATATCTATAACAGGGTCTGTAGAGATGAAAATAATTAGGATACCTTCACATATCATTATTCTATCTTGAGACACCAATAACTTCCATCTGTCTTTCGATCTTCTGCCTCCACTCTCTATCCGTAGCAGGAGTTTTCATATAAGAAAGTTTCAATAAAAACACTGCATCGTCAGTCCTGCCTGAGAGAAAGGCCACAGAAGAGTATCTGTATAAGTCTTTGTAATCGGTTTGAGCAATGAAGGGATTTATTGCCTGCTTATAAGCAAGATATGCCTTCTTATACCTCTTCAGGCGGATATACAAATCAGCCATCTCCCTGTAGATTATCTTCTTCTGTGCAGATTCTGCCTTTTTTAATGCCTTTTTATAGGCAAAAAGTGCATCTGTGAGTCTATCCTTTTTCGCAAGGCTCTCTGCCTTTAGCAAGTATCCCTTATACGAATAGGGATAAAACTCTATGAGCCTTTCAGCTGCCCTGATTGCTTTTTCATAGTCCCCTTTATTTTTATAATAAATTGCAAGCACCTGATTACATACCCCGCAGGAAGGACTTATCT
>JALUSH010000170.1 GCA_027016675.1 Thermodesulfovibrio sp. | reverse complement strand
CGTCAGGTTCTTTAAAGTTGTATACATAACACCAGTCAGAGGGTACAGGTTCCTTTTCTGCCTTTTTTGATATCAATGCCCTGATGGTGGAGGTTTTGCCAGTGCCACTTTCACCAAGCACATAGATATTGAATCCCCTGCTTTCAAGACCGAGTCCAAAATCAATTGCCCTTAAGGCACGATTCTGGCCTATGGTACCCTCAAAAGGTGGTAGCTCATCTGTGGTCTTGAAAGTAAAAAATTTAGGATCACAACACTTGTAAAGGTCATCTTCTACTAATCTTCTGGCCATACGCCCTCCTTTTGTTGTAAGGCTTCTTTACATTATATCAGATGGTGGATTTTTATTTCTTCAATGAACTTCTTATATAGGCAAGTATAAATAGCCTTAGAAAAGAGATTTAGCGTATAATATACTCTACAGTCTATAGCCTGTAATGGTTTATTGTCCATGATGAAAAACAGGATTCTTTATCTTGATTGTGTTTCAGGTATAAGTGGTGACATGTGTCTTGCTGCACTTGTGGACTGTGGTGTGCCCTTTGAAGAACTGGTTTGTGCCCTGAAGGGGCTTAATATTGAAGGTTATAAGATAGAAAAGAAAGAGGTAAAGAAATCAGGGCTCAGGGCATGTAAAATTGAAATAATTGTTACACAGCACAAGCCATACAGGCATTTCAAGGACGTAAGGGAGATAATCAGGAGTTCACGTCTTCCTGATAAAGTTAAGAACCTTTCACTAAATGCTTTCAAACGACTTTTTGAGGCAGAGGCAAAGGTGCATGGTGCTGACCCCGAAAAGATACACCTCCATGAGCTTTCAGCAGTGGATTGTTTGATAGACATTGTAGGCACCTTTTATTGTCTTGATTATCTACATATTGAAGATGCCCTGTGTTCTCCTGTAAATCTTGGTGGAGGTGTGGTGGAAACTGAACATGGAGTGCTTTCAGTTCCAGCTCCTGCAACTGTGGAGTTGCTTAAGGGCTGGCCTGTGTATTCCAGAGGGATAAAGAGGGAGTTGACCACTCCTACAGGGGCAGTAATACTTTCCACGGCCTTTAGACCCTCTGATACGATACCCCTGATGGAGATCGAATCTGTCGGGTATGGGGCAGGTTCAATGGATATAGAGGGATATCCCAATGTCCTGAGAGCAGTGATAGGCAGAAAAGGCAATGAGGGAAATATCACAAATAGCATCCTTCATATAGAGACAAATATTGACGATATGAACCCACAGATATACGAATACCTCATGGAGAGATTATTTGAGAAAGGTGCCCTTGATGTGTATATCACACATATTGTTATGAAGAAATCCCGTCCAGGCGTAATCTTAAATGTTTTGTGTGACGAAGATAAGCTTGAACAAATGACCAGGATTCTCCTTGGTGAGTCTACCACAATTGGTGTAAGATACAGAAAGGTATACAGACTGTGTTTAGATAGAAAGATTAAGGAGGTTGAGACAAAATGGGGCAGAGTGAGATTTAAGATAGTACAATCTCCCAGTGGAACAAGGTGTACACCTGAATATGAAGATTGCAAAAAAATAGCCCGTGAAAGAGGTATTTCACTTCTTCAGGTTATCCAGACCCTTACCTCTATGGCAGAAGAGGTGATCGAAGGTCAGGATTAATAGGAACACATCGATAAAATTCATACCACTGGTATAACTTTATCGCTGGATTCGGATAAAATCAAACAAAAATCCAGATGATTAGGTTAAAATAATATACAGGGAAGGGGGATATTTCAGGAGGAGACAATGGGATATTATGTGATTTTAAGTACATTAACTGATGAGGGTAGGAAGACCCTCAAGGAAAAACCTGAGAGGATAATGGAGGTTAACAAAGAGCTTGAATCCATGGGAGTGAAGGTAAAGGAGCAGTTTGCAGTGCTGGGGCCTTATGACTTTGTGAATATTGTGGAGGCTCCAGATAATGAAACAGTGGTGAAGATGTCTGTCGAGATTGGTTCAAGGGGTACTGTACAATTGCTTTCAATGCCTGCTGTGACAGTGGATGAGCTTATTAAAAAGCTTAAATAAAAAAGTACCCCCCTTCCTGTATTGGATTGTTATTATTGAGGAGGATTTTTTATGGTTAACATTAAGGCAGACCATGTTATAGACACCAAGGGACTTAACTGTCCCATGCCAGTGTTGAAAACTAAAAAGGCTATTGATTCATTGAAAGAGGGTGAGATATTAGAGGTAATAACTACTGACCCTGGTGCAAGGATCGACATCCCTGCACTTGTGAAAAGGCTTGGACAGGAACTTGTAGGTTCCAGGGAAGAAAGGGGGGTTGTGTCCTTTTTTATAAGAAAAAAAAGGTCTGAATAATTTAAATTTAATTGAGAATCTGCTATAATAGAAGACCATTCAAAAGTTTTTTCTGCTTTTTGCATTATTTATCTTTTTATTTTAGGAGGTTGCAGCAAAAATATAAAGTGTGTTATATTTAATTATGCTAAGAAATTGTTTTATAGTAATATTTTTGTTATGTCTCTTCTCCCCTATCAATGCCACCACAATATACAGGTACGTGGATGAACAGGGTGTGGTTCATTTTACTGATGTTATGCCTGACAGATATAAGGTAACGGTTATAAGAAAAAAGAAAGATGGCAAAAAGGCATCAGGGGCAATCTATTATAGTATGGCCTATCTTAAAGGACTTGCTGATAGGATAGCCAGAAAATATTCCCTTGATCCAGGGCTTGTAAAGAATGTTATTGAAAAAGAGTCTCGCTGGAATCCCTATGCAGTATCCAGAAGTGGGGCAATGGGATTGATGCAGCTCATGCCCAAAACCGCCAGGCTTCTTGGAGTGAAAAACCCTTTTGACCCAGAAGAGAATGTTGATGCAGGTGTAAGGTACCTAAAGAGGTTGATTGACTACTTTGGTGATATCAAAAAGGCACTCGCAGCCTACAATGCCGGGCCAACCACTGTAAAACGATTTGGTGGCATACCACCTTTCACTGAAACTAAGGGATATGTTAAAGAAATAATGTATAACTATTCAGGCACAGGATATACCTCTCAAAGATCAAATGACAGGATTTACAAAATAGTACTGAGTGATGGAACCATAATGTTTACAAATTCACCAGTCTATATAGAAAATCTATCTTCATTTTAAATCAGTAAGGAATTGGAGAGGGTTTGAAGGAAAAAATAATAGAGGAGATCTTCAGACTTAAAGAACAGAGAAGGGCCATAATAATCTCTCACAATTATCAACGTGAAGAGGTTCAGGATATAGCTGACTTTGTGGGTGATTCTCTTGAGCTTTCACGGCAGGCTGCTTCAGTGGATTGCGATGTGATTGTATTCTGTGGTGTGAATTTCATGGCAGAGAGTGCATCCATCCTCTCTCCTGAAAAGACTGTTCTGTTGCCTTCTCTTGATGCCAACTGTCCCATGGCTGACATGGTAAGGGTTTCAGGTACAAGGAAGGTATGGAAGACCTTCCCTGGATATGAGGTGCAACCAACCTTTGTATTTCCCCACGATTTTACCCTCATAGATATGAAGAGACAGTATCCTGGAGTACCTGTTGTTGCCTATGTAAACACCACGGCTGATGTGAAGGCAGAAAGCGATATATGCTGTACCTCAGCAAATGTAGTAAAGGTTGTGGAGTCTCTTCCTGAAGATAGGGTTATATGCATACCTGACAGGAATCTCTCTGCATGGGCACAAAGAAACACCGGCAAGGAGATTATAACCTGGGATGGATTTTGCCATGTACATGACAGAGTGAGGGCAGAGGATGTGGAGCGGGCACGTAAGGGGCATCCTGAGGCACTGGTTATGGCGCATCCGGAATGCAGGCTTGAGGTTCTTGAACGAGCAGACCATGTGACAAGCACATCAGGGATGCTGAGGTTTGCAAGACAGTCTGACGCGAGAGAGTTTATTGTGGGAACCGAAGTGGGGCTTTTGCATAGATTGAGGAAGGAAAACCCTGATAAGGTTTTTTATCCTCTAAGGAAAGACATGATATGTCCAAATATGAAAAAGACCACCCTTGAGAAGGTGCTCTGGGCATTGAAGGAGATGAAGAATGAGATAAAGGTTCCCGAGGATATCAGGGTCAGGGCAGTTACAGCCCTTGACAGGATGTTAAAGATAAAATAATCCCACCCATGAAGAGATTTTACATTCACACCCTAGGCTGTCCCAAAAATCAGGTTGACTCATCATCGCTGGCATCATTATTAATTAAGAGAGGCTTCACAGAAGTCATGGGGCCTGAAGAGGCTGATCTGATTCTTATAAACACATGTGGCTTCATAAATGAGGCAAAGGAGGAATCCATCGAGCATATCCTTGTGTTTCTGAACAGGAAAGAACCATGGCAGAAGGTGGTTGTTTTTGGCTGTCTTGCACAGCGGTACATGGGGGAGATAGTGAAGGAGTTGCCAGAGGTGGACGGGGTCTTTGGTGTGGATAGTTTTAAGGAGATAATGGATTTTTTAAGCCTTCCTGACAGGAGTAGTGATGTCTCATACAAAAGACTGTCGTATAAAGAAAGTGGCTCATCTTACGCATATCTCAAGATAGCAGAAGGGTGTAATAGACAATGCACATTCTGTGTAATCCCCTCCATAAGAGGAGAGCTGAGAAGCTACACACCGGAGAGCATACTTGTGGAGGCTGAAAGGCTTGTAAGGGAGGGGGTTAAGGAGATAATACTTGTAGCCCAGGATATTACCTCCTATGGTATGGATACTGGTAATTACAGACTCGAAAGACTTCTCAGGGATATAGCCTCAATAGATGGAGACTTCTGGATAAGGCTGCTTTATTTGTACCCCACAATGATTGATGAGACCCTGATACAGACCATTGCAGAAGTAGAGAAGATCTGCAAGTATCTGGATATTCCGATTCAGCACTCAGAAGAGAGGATACTCAGATTAATGGGAAGGGCAGGCTCTTCTGGACAGTTCAGGAAACTGATAAAAAGACTGAGGCAGGACATACCCGGGGTGGTTTTAAGAACCACTGTGATTGTTGGCTTTCCAACAGAGAGTGATGAGGAGTTTAGTAGATTGCTGGATTTTATTAAAGAGATGGAGTTTGACAGACTTGGTGCATTCAAATATTCCCCTGAGGAGGGCACAGAGGCATATAAAATAAAGGTACAGGTTCCTGAAGAAAAAAAACAGGAGCGGTTTCATGAGGTTATGAAGACACAGGCAGAGATATCATACAGGAAGAACAAGGGTTTGTTAAACAAGAGATTCAAGGTACTTATTGATGATGTCTCTGAAGACCTGATTGTTGGAAGATACTATGGGCAGGCACCAGAGATTGACGGAATTGTTATAATAGACAATTGTATGTCCGGAAACATCCCGTTTTCAGGGCAGTCATGTTCAGAGAACAAAATTAAAACTGGAGAATTTTTTGAGGTCAGAATTGCCGAGGCCTATGATTACGACCTGAAGGCTATATTGATATGAAAAAGAAAGGTTATACTGTACAGATAATACTCTTTGTGCTTACCGTGTTTTCCACATTGATGGCAGGGGCATTACAGAAGGGAATCAATGTCTTTTCAGAACCTGCAAGGATTGTGGAGGGGATACCCTTTTCTGTTTCATTACTGGCAATTTTGCTGACACATGAACTGTCTCATTATTTTGCCTCTAAAATCAACCATACAGAGGCATCATTGCCATACTTTATTCCAGCTCCCTCTATATTTGGCACCTTTGGTGCCTTTATAAAGATGAGGTCACCCATAGCTACAAGAAAGGCGCTCATAGAGATTGGGGCCTCTGGGCCTATTGGTGGTTTTATAATTGCATTGATAGTAAGCATCTATGGTCTGAGTCTGTCCTCTGTAGTGGATCCTTCCTCTGAGCATGTGGGGCTTATTCTTGGTGACTCACTTCTGTTCAGTCTACTCTCAAGGATAATCCTGGGTGTTCCTCCTGAGGGCAAGGATATACTTCTTCATCCTGTTGCCTTTGCCGGATGGATTGGTTTTTTTGTTACATCCATGAACCTCCTCCCTATAGGTCAGCTTGATGGCGGTCATATTGCCTATGCCCTGTTTGGACAGAGGCATCATAGAAGGATATCTTTCTTTCTTGCCACCACTCTTGCAATAGTAGGCATTTCAAGGCTGTATCTCTACAGTGAAATCTTTTCCTCTGGTATATTCAATACCCTCAGGGACTATTTATGGGAGGGATGGGCTGTATGGGCGTTTCTGCTCTTTATCCTTGGAATTGACCACCCGCCTGTTGTATTCTGGGAAGAGCCCCTGCCTAAAAGCAGAGAAATCATGGGGTATGTGGCCCTGATAATATTTATTCTTACCTTTGTACCAGTACCAATAAGTGTTGTACAATGACAGAAGGCATGGAAGACAGGAAAAAGGTATTGATAGTAAGTGGTGAGGCTTCAGGAGAATTATATGGTTCTCTCCTTGCACAGAAACTATTTGAAAAGTACAATGACCTCCTTGTCTATGGCATAGGCGGAGATAGGATGAGACAGGCAGGTGTGAGACTAATAGGTGAGATAACAGGTGCCTTTGGGATTACAGAGACCTTTTCGTCTCTTAGTAAATTGCAAAAGAATTATAATAATATTATCAGATGCCTTGATGAGGAACGGCCTGAGGTGGTTGTTTTAATAGATTTTCCTGATTTTAATCTCAAGGTTGCAAAGGCTGTCAAGGAAAGGGGAATGAAAGTGCTCTATTATGTGAGCCCTCAGGTCTGGGCATGGCGTAAAAAAAGGATTAAGACCATTATCTCATTAACAGACAGGATTGCTGTAATACTGCCCTTTGAGGAGGAGATCTATAAAAAGAGAGGTGCTGACTGTGAGTTTGTAGGACATCCCATTATGGAGGAGATCCAGAGGATCAAAGGAAGTAGAAAGTTTATAAGAGAGTCTCTTGGTTTGAAAGGTGACGGAGATGTCCTTGCCATACTTCCTGGTAGCAGGGATATTGAACTAAAACGGTTATTACCGCTTTATCTTGATGTTATAACAGAACTCTCAGATAGATACAAGAAACTACAGTATGCACTCCCCCTTGCTCCGAATATTGACAGAAAGGTACATTCAGCGATGTTGAAAAGATTACAGGATAAAGGCGTAAAGATCCTTGATGGTTACTCTACTGAGGCACTTATGTCAGCAGACTTTGCCCTTATCGCCTCTGGCACTGCAACTTTACAGGCTGCATTGATAGGTGTGCCCATGGTTGTTGTTTATAAACTGTTTCCTCTTACCTATCTGATAGGCAGGATTGTTGTTGATGTTAAATATATAAGCCTTGTCAATATCCTCTATGGTGGAGAGATCGTAAAGGAGCTCATCCAGTGGAAGGCAAACAGGGAAAATGTATTGAATGAAATCGAGAGATTGATAAGGGAGGAACAGGTAAGGGAATATATGAAAGGGGCATTCCAAAGAATACGGAATGTTTATTATGATAAAAGAGCATCAGAAAGGGTGGCTGAAATGATAGGAGAGCTTGCAGGATGGATATAGAAAAGGGAATAGACGGTAGACTCAAGAGTATCATAATTCTGGTGAAGCCCTACTGGCCAAGGATTGTTCTGGCAGTGGTCCTTAGTCTGGTTGTATCCTCTATAAACGGTGCTCTTGCCTGGCTTGTCAAGCCTGCCATGAATGGAATCTTTATCGAGAAGAACAGGGAGTATCTCCTGTTAATACCCCTTTCTGTTTTTCTGCTTTATATTGTAAGGGGTGTATTCAATTTTTCCCATTCCTATCTTATGACCTCTGTGGGAGCAAAACTGGTAAGGGACATGAGAAACAGACTGTACACACACATAACCTTTCTGCCACTTTCAAAATACAATGAGCGTTCTACAGGTCTTATGCTTTCAAGGATTATAAATGATACTGGTTATCTGCAAAAAGTGGTCGCCCACTCTGTTAAGGATCTATTTGTGGAGGGTGCAACTGTTGTAGCTCTTTCTGTGGTTGCCTTTATCAGGAGATGGGATCTTACATTGCTTTCCATGCTGGTGCTCCCCTTTGCCTTCTATGGAGTGGGCAGGCTTGGTAAAAGACTGAAGAAGGTGACCAAGGAGGCACAAAGGAAGATCTCCATAATAACAGAACTGCTCACAGAAACATTCAGCGGAATCAAGATAATAAAGGTATTCGGCAAAGAATCAGTACTGATAAATCTCTTCAAGAAGAGGAACCAGGATTATTATCGGGAGAACATGAGATCAACAAGGATAGTTGAAGCAACCTCTCTTCTTATGGAATTTGTAGGTGGCCTTGGAATAACCTTTGTGATCTGGTATGGTGGAAGACTCGTGGTAAGTGGTGCTATAACACCTGGAGACTTCTTTTCATTCCTGGCAGCAATATTCATGATTTATACACCTGCAAAGAGGCTTGCGAAGGTTCATAATGGTCTTCAGCAGGCAAGGGCATCCATTGACAGGATAAACGAGTTCCTCGTACTTGAAAGAGAGAGGGATGGTAACGAAGAGATAGAGGGTTTTGACCAGAGTATAGAATACAGGGATGTCTCCTTCAGATATCCCACATCAGAAACATATGCACTGAGGCATATAAACCTGAAGATCAAAAAGGGTGATATTATTGCACTTGTGGGCAGAAGCGGAGCAGGTAAAACCACCTTTGTTGACCTACTACCGAGATTCTACGATCCCACTGAAGGAGATATCTTTATAGATAATATAAATATCAAGGATCTCAGGATATCATCTCTGCGGGCATTGATAGGGGTTGTTAGTCAGGATGTGATACTCTTTAATGATACAGTAAGGGCAAACATTGCCTTTGGACGACCTGATGCCACAGAAGAGGAGATACAGGAGGCTGCAAAGGCTGCCTATGCACATGACTTTATAATGGAATTTCCCAATGGTTATGATACAATGATAGGAGAAAGGGGAGTAAGGCTCTCGGGCGGACAGCGTCAGAGATTATCCATTGCGAGGGCAATTCTGAAGAACCCTCCCATACTGATTCTTGATGAGGCAACCTCATCACTTGATACACATGCTGAGATGATGGTTCAGAAGGCCCTCGACTCACTTATGAAAAACAGAACCACCATAGTGATTGCCCATCGCCTCTCTACTGTAAGGATAGCTTCAAAGATTATTGTGCTTGATCATGGCATGATCATTGAGCAGGGTACACATGATGAGTTGTTAAATTTGAACGGTGTATATAAACATCTCCATGAGATACAGTTTTCAACAGAAAAGGAGATACTCTTTGATATCAAATAGGACAGTCAAAAATGGACTCTGGACAATAGAAACCATAGACGCTGCACTTCCTAACAATTCTTATATTTACTTACTATGTAATTAAGACTGTCTGGCTATTTGACGAGATTATTTTTGTACATTGGTGTCCAAAATAAATTGACAAGACTATAGATAAGGCGGGGTGCCGAAGAAAAATAAGCACCACACCTTTGAAAAATAAAAAATCCTTCTGAAACAAGGAGCAGAGAAGTGGTTCATCATCCCATTGATGCAATAGGATTTAAATTATAAAAACATACAGTCTTTTCAGCCTACTGCTGATACATAAGGTTGCTGGTGAATGTTACTGTAGGTATTGCTACATGCTCTTCTTCACCACCTCTCTGCTCCTGTACAGTTGAAACATCATCTGATTTTGCTCTGCCTTTCGATACAGGTTTGTGCAAAGACTAATCCTGTGGATTGCCTTATTTTTATGAGGTGCCCCGCCTTGTTTCTATGCATTTTGTATAGAGATGATTTTTGTATAAATATCAGTAG
>JALUSH010000169.1 GCA_027016675.1 Thermodesulfovibrio sp. | reverse complement strand
GTATATGGTTATCAGTATTCCAATGTAGTTGAAAAAAGGGGTCTTCCTGAATGCAGAAACCACGGATATCAATAAACCAAGCAGAACAAGTATGGGATAGTAATTACTCATGCTTCTTACCTCCTTCCTTGCTTATCAGGGTCTTCAGGAGCTTGATAGAACCAGGATAGCTTACGGTTACCTTGCCTCCTCTGCTCTGTAGATAGGCTGCCACTGCTATCAGTTCTCCCTCGTTAAGAGATGTAGGTGGTTTATGTACAGGTGGCATTATGTCATCAAAACCCTCTGCAACATGTTTGGAAGGGGCGATGAGTGCAATAAAAAGATACTCTTCAGCAGATATTCCCCTTTTCGCGGCCTCTTTCTGCATTGTTGAGCCTATTGTTGCAATGGCTGGTGCCCTCATCCCTGTTTCGGCCTTCATGGGATGACAGACCATACACTGTCCTTTACCAAAAACTATCTTCTCTCCAAGCCGTATCAGTTCACCCTGTGAGATGCCTTCCTGTAATTTTATCTCCTTTGGTGGTCGGGATTCTGACTGGGGCAGAAAATAAAGACCAATATATGTGAAGAATAGGTTTATGGCCAGGACAACAAATAGTAATTTGAGTACTCCTGCCTTCATCAGCCTGCCCTCCTTTTCTCAGCGAACTTCTCAAGTTTCATTACACTCCAGAAGACAAAACCTATCATAAAGAAGAACAGAAGGGTTACAATTGTCACGATTACAGAGGCCACACCATGGGTTGGCAGATAGGCATCAGGACTGGTGTCCTTCATTATGCCGTATACATGCCAGAACATCCTGCCACCGGAACGCATGTAACCCATCATTCCCATTAACCATGTAAAGGTGACAGTAATCCCGATAAGTGCATATTGTGAGCGTTCTGGCATCCTGCCCCACTTGGGCTCTCCTATGATCCTTGCGTTTTTATACATTCGGCTGTCAAGAATATAAAGGGCAAGGATGGCAAGGAAGAAGACACCAAACTGTATCGGTGACAGAACCTTTACCCTAGTTACAGAGGGAACCATATAACTGTATACTCCTATAACCAGTACCACTACTGAAGAAACCACTATAATCAGTGCCCTCAAAAGTTGACCTGCCTTTGCCCATGATACTGTTGGCTCCTTGTTACTCATCCTGAAGATGGCGAAACTTATAAAGGTTGCCATATAGGAGACAATGACGGCTGTGTTTTTCGATGCCATAACGCCAAGTTTGCCCAGTGCAGGATGGTAGGAGCCTATCCTTCTTGCCTCCTCAAGGCTGAGTGCAACACTGTGGGGTGTCAGCCATATAATGTATCCAAAGAACACTACAATGAACAGAAACTTCACGTACCGGAAGTACCTTTCACCTCCGGGCATCTTGTTCAGGGATATCCAGAGGTAGTAGTTGATAAGAAACAGAATCGCGCCTATAAGGATTGCCTGCATGACCCATAACCAGGCATAGAAACCACCCATCAACTGTATGCCCATCTGCTCATTGAAGGAATATATCTCCACACCAAGCAGATATCCTATACCTGGCAGGATAAGAGAAAATCCGATGGCGATCATTGCGGATGTATAACCCATCCAGTCATAGTAGGCCTTTTCATCTTCCGTAGTGGCAGTGATGAATCTGAAGGCAGCATAGGCTGCTGCAATGCCAGCACCAAAGACCACATTGGCAACAAGACGATGCAGTGACAGGGGTATCCACATATAGGTGTTTATTGCGTGCCAGCGATTTATAAGCTCACCTGTCTCACTTACACCACCAGGGGTTGTCATATAGCCCACCCAGGCACTGGTAATCAACAACAGAGTGGCTCCCATTACGTTGAGCAACACCCCTATCAATACATGCAGTCCCTTTTTATCCTTCATTTTCTGCCAGGAGTAGAAGTAATAGTAACAAACAAAGACCTCAGCGTACATGAAGAGTATGTAGGCCCACCAGGTAGGTCCCAGTATCCTGAACATATGTTCTATGAATCTGGGATAAAGCAGAGGCAGACTTACCATCAGTATGGCACCCATAACAGCAGTGAGCGTATATGCAAGTGTAAAGAGTTTTGTGAAGTCATATGCTATCCTGTCAAGCCTCTCGTCTGTCTTTCTCCATCCCAGGAATTCCATGGTTACCGCAAATATGGGCACACCAAGGACAAAGGCTGCAAAGTTCAGATGAAGTTGTGCCACGACCCAGACCCAGACCCTGCTACCTATGAGAGGGAAGAACCTGTATCCATCCTCAGTTGGGCCTGGTACTATCTTTTTTAGCAGAAAGAGCAGTACAAATCCACAACCAAGGGTCAAGCTAAGCTTCAATATCCCTTTTACTACACCTTTTTTAACATCCTTTCCAGCCAAGATAGACCTCCTGTTGTCTTTTAAGCGGGGAGTTTTCCCCCTGCTCACTTACAGTCCAAGTCCTGTCAGAAAGGCAGGTTTTCTGGTCTTTGTGAAGGTGACCTTCACATCTGTTGTGCCTCCTGCCTTGACCTCTATCTCCTTGACTATCTCCTGGAAACCCTCATGCCAGAACCTTACTTTGTATTTGCCTGGTGGAAGATCACGAATCTCGAACCTGCCATTGTCGTCAGTTATTGCCACATAGGGATGCCTTGATGCATAGACATAGGCACGCATCCAGTTGTGGGCATCACACTTTATGTCAATAAGACCAGTAACCCTGACAGGCTTCTTGATTATCTGGTCCTTAAAGGGCAGGGCGAGATTATAGACTGTTCTTCTCCTGCCACCTCTCAGCAGCTTCCCCAGGGACGTGTTATGGAATATGGGATCGCTGTTTTTTATCTCGAATTTTGACTTCACATAGGCAATGCCGACGAGGGGATGAAAACGGCACTCCCTGTTGTCAATAACAAGGTCTTTTTTGGGTGGTGCCTTTCCTTCTTTGACATTTTCTACTATAACGAGTGCATTTTTTACGCCCATCTGGGGTGAAAATACATACATCAGTGCCTGTTGACTTGAGCCACAGGTTTTCTTCTCCAGTTCCGTCTCCTTCGGATCAGGCTTGGGTTTCACCCTGATTGGCAGCACGGGATCAGGCACTTTCTTGCTTGCCTTAACTACTCCCTTGATTACTCCACCATTGTTTACCTCTACCACCTTGTACCTTATCCTCTTTGCCTCTGATGAAAGTGGTATCAGAAGCCCCAGGACAATCAAAAATACCATTAACCGTTTCATCTTATACCTCCTTTGAATTTTAAAGTTTAATTCAGGGCAAAGCTGCCCTTATCTTTGCAGAATTTCCCTTATTGTCTGATGCAACTCTGGCTCAAGCATGTAATGTCCCACCACCTTTCTTATAATCCTTCTGGAGTCCACGAACACCAGCACAGGCACATAGTTGATCCTGTAGGTTTTCAGGACATCGTACCTGTTGCCTGCAAACATGGGGAATGTGAATCCGAGTTCTTCCTTGTATGCCTTAACCAGCTTATAATCACGTGCCATCACATTAATGCCTATGATCCTGAGATTGTCCTTTCCGAATTTAGCCTCTGCCCTTTTAAGGAGTGCTATGATCTGGGTACAATAGTGACAGGAATTCTCGGTGAAGTAAATGATGGTCGGTCTATCTATGAACACACCGAAATCTACCTCCCTGTTAGTCTCATCAGGCAGCCTGAAGGTTGGTACAACTTTGCCCACCAGTAATGATTCAGAGGCAATCGCTGTTGTTGCGCTGAAGACCATTAAAAGCATACAGGCCAGTCTGTACACCTTCCTATACCTCCATATCCAGTAGTTTATATCTGATTGTGTTCTTGTAATTGTGTCCATAGATTGCAGGCAGTCCGCCTGCCTCCATGTAAGTATATGCAAAGGTGTTGATAATACCCTCCTGTTTCGGACTTAGCATGATTCCTCTGCCTGTGGAGACCTTCATCCTGTTGGGTACAAGTCTGCCGAAATAGTAGTCACGAAGATCAGGTCGTCTCTTTGCTTCCGAGACATCCACTGGAAACCACCTGCCATTGCCTGTGTAAAACCGTACCCAGCTATGGGCATTGATACAGTCAGCCTCGAATTCACCTTCCTTTTTGATCCGGCTGGGATAGGGTAATGCAACTCCCTGCTCCCACCTGACAGGTATTCCTTTATACATCATCATGCTCCTGAAGAGGGCATGGAATTCATCACACCTGCCCACCTTCTCTTCAAAGAATAGCGTGCTAACACCCCTGCCACATACCTTATGGACATAGGTGCTTCTGTCAATAATTGCGTCATAGAGCAGTCTTCCTATCCTGATGGGATTTTTCTCCTTTCCTACCACTCTGTCAACAAAGGCTGTGATATTGCTGTCCCACCGTTCCCACTCAGAGGGCTTCAGATACTGCTGAGGTATTACATCTGGAATGGTTATTGTTCCGGTAGCCTTCCTCCTGAGTGTATAGTGGATGCTTACCCTGTCACCTTCATTGAATCTGTCTGCCCTCAGATAAACCATCCTGTTCTGGCCTGACTCCTCTGTGCTGTACTTCACAGGTGAATCAATCACCAGTGATGAGATCTCCTGTTCCATATCAGTCTGCGGCAGAGGGATCCATATATCGATACCCTTCTGTTTTGGTGGCCTGAGAATCTCTGTGGTGTAGGTTATCTCCAGGGTTACTGACCTTACATCAGTGTCTTTAATGTCCGATGCCAGCGATATAGTATTGAGCCCTGTGAGGGCATAGCCTGCAAGCAAGAAAGAACTCTTTAAGAAGCCTCTTCTACTGAGCATTCCCTTTCCCCTTTTCTTTCACGATTCCATACACCAGCAGCACCACAGAAGGATTTGCAGGGTCATTGGTCCTTACATCAAAAGTCTTGCTGATTCTGCCAGACATTCCTGATGTGTTTACTTTCACACTGATACTCCCTTCAGAACCTGCTGGTATCTCTGTCGAACTGACAGAGACAGAGGACCTTTTTCATGAAGGTATAATCTTTTCAATCCTGAGCGTGTTCTTACCCCTGTTGGTAAAGATAAAGTCATGGCCTACAATCTCTCCCTCATTCACACTGCCGAAGTCATAGACAGTATCTCTGAACTCAATCCTGGGGCCTGCAGCAGCCTCTACCCTGCCCTGCAGGGCAAGGATTATCATCTTTCTTCTGGGATCATTAGTCCATACCTCAACGCTCTTCAGTACATCTTCACCTGGCTTCAGAACCGGATCATTACCGGAGTTATAAGTCACTGTGACAGCTCCTTCAGAGCCAGGTGCTATCTCTACCGAACTGGCAGAGGCAGAGGTGCAGGCCCTTCAGGCAGGTATGAGTGCCTTGATCTTCAGTACGCCACTGCCTTCATTTACAAACCTAAAATCATGACTCACAGACTTCCCTGCAGTTATTGAACCAAAGTTATACCTTTTTTCCAGAAATCTTACCGAAGGTTCCACCTCTGAGGATGTGAACCTTCCTTTACTGGAGAGGTCTATCTCCAACTGTCTTGTCTCTGAAGGTTCAAGTTTGATTTTCATCTCTTTCATTCCAAATCCTTCATGCCAGAGCCTGAGCAGATACTCACCTGGTGGGATATTTTCTATTGTAAAGTTGCCGTTGTTGTCTGTCACAGCGGCATAGGGATGATCAAAAACGAATATAAATCCTCTCATCCATGGGTGGGTGTTGGAGGTAACCCTTATATAACCTGTCTTGTCTCTGTAACGATGGAACCGTTTTATTGTTTTCACCACCTCCATACCCTTTTCAGGTAGGGCTATGTTATAGATGGTTGCTCCATAGGCAAGAGGTCTGTCCGAGACCTTTTTGTGATAACCCAGACCCAGCTTCAACTGGATGGTATGTAGTATGGGGTCATCATTTCTTATCCGGTATCTGCTTCCCACAAATCCGACACTTACCAGAGGAGTAATCCTGCAACCTGATATTGTCAATTCTACATCTCTGCTGGGGAGTTGGGTTACTTCTTTTACACCCTCGAGCCAGACAACCACATTCTTTACTCTTCCGTTATTAATCAGATACTTCTCAGCATGCTGGGTTTCACCGCAGACATCCTCATCCCTCTCTATCTTTATGGTTTCGTCTGCTGGTTTTGTGCCCTTGAAGAGCACTGTTCCCTTTAGTGTTGCACCATTGTTTGCCTCCCCTTTTTCGTAAACCATAACAAGACTTGTTATGAGGAAAATAATAACCATTGTCATAATAAGCACAAGCCTCTTTTTCATCTCTACTCCTCCATTTCTGAAGTTGTTATTCATAGTATCTCCTTTTAAAAAGCAGGTAGCCTCCACCAAGGGGAATTACTGTCCACAGTAGGGCTATTAACAACAGTATGGGCGTATTTATGTATCCTGAAAACTCTACAGACGCAAGTCCTACTACGATCTTGAACTCTCCTATACTGATAAAGTTCAAAAGCCTGTAGACATCCACAGGGTTAAGCAGAAGAAGTGCAGAAAAGAGATTAATGCCTATCTCTCCCTTGGTTAGCAGAACCACACCAATGAGTCCAAGGTCGTAGAGGATTGTATAAAAGAGCCAGAGAAAAACCGTGAGTGCTATGACCTTTGTTCTCTCGTAAAAGGCTATTGATATGAAGAAAGAGATGCTCAGAAAAATGATACTCAACACAAGGGAGTTGAATACAAATCTGGCAAAAATCCACAATGTTTCAATACCAGACTTCAGTGCAAGCATACCGCCAGCAAGCCCCAGGCCTGCTACAAGGGCGATTGCAAGAGCCATGAGCAGACCCGAGAATTTTCCTCCAATGAACTCCATGGCTGACACAGGAGAGGCAAGAAATATCTCCAGAGTTCCCCTTTCTCTTTCCTCTGCAATTATTCCGCCTCCCAGTGTAAGTGACATTAGTGGTATAAAGAAAGTGACAAGGCTTGTCAGACTGGCCACTGTAGTATCAATCCGTTTGAAACCTGTCAGACCAGCAGGAGCCGCACCTAAATAGGCTATACTCAGTGTGAATAGCATGAATGTGAGACCCACGATGATCACCCATCTGTTCCTCAGTTTATCTATTAGTTCCTTCCAGGCTATTGCCCTTGATGCCTCAGTGAATACCAAAGAACACCTCCTCAAGACTTGGTTCGGTTATCGTGATATCTTCAAAACGGTCCTTCTTTTCCATGAGTGAACTAAGTACCTTCATCTTGTTATCTGGTGGTACATTGGCGATGAGATACCCGTTTTTGTAAGTGAGTCCGGTGGCACCTTCCATGTCTAATAAATGTTCAATCAGGGGGTCCTTCTCCTTCAGGGTTATAAAGACCTTCAGAGGAAGCTCAAGCTCCCTGTAAAGAGTTCTCAGGCTTCCTATTGCCTTGAGATTACCATCTTTCATTATTGCTACACGGTCAGCCCGGTCCTCAACTTCGGCAAGTATATGTGAGGAGAGTACTACTGTGAGAAGCCTTTCCTGTCTTATTTCATCCAGTATGCTGTAGAACTCTGCTATTCCCATGGGATCAAGGCCGGATGTGGGTTCATCCAGGATGAGTATTTCAGGTGCAGCAAGAAGGGCCTGGATCAGATTGAGTCTTTGTCTCATACCCTTTGAATAACTACCCACCTTCCTTTCAAGTACCCGGCGCGGTAATATCCTTTCAATGGTTTCATCCACTGTGGATCTCTTTACACGTGCAAAAAGCCGGAGTGTCTCGATGCCGGTAAGATTGTCATAGAAGGAGACCCTCTCAGGCATATAACCAATCCGTCTTCTCAATTCTCTCCAGCTCACTTCATTCAGGGGTTGTCCATTGAAAAGAACCCTGCCGGAGGTTGGATTTACAATACCAAGCATTATCCGCATAAGTGTGGATTTTCCAGAACCATTGGGCCCCACCAGACCGAGAAACTCTCCCTGTCTGACAGTGAAGGAGACCCCTTCCACTGCTTTGAGTTCCTTGTAATATTTTGTAATGCCTTCAAGGGTTAGCATCAGTATACACCTCCGGGCAGATGGGGCAGTTTCTTGATTTCACCATAATACCGTTCAGGTGAATAGGGGTATTTCCGGGATAACATTTTCCAGTCAGAATGAAGTGCCCTCATCAGTGGCTTTCTGTCCACAACCTTAGGGACATCAATTACTGGAAACTGTTTTTCCATCAGCCAGAGCATCTGCAGTGAGGGACTTGTATAAAGCACCTTCAGTACGGGGTATCGCCAGAGTATATAGTCCACCACAGTGTTGGATTCATAGGGTACATCACCAATGCCGTCACCTGTCATATCCCAGCCCAAGTAGTCACTCCAGTAGTTACCATCCCAGTACTGATCCCGACTGGATACATATTTCACCTGTATCTCATTGTTGATCACCGTGTTGCCTGTGATTTCATTGTCCTCAGAACCACCCCAGTTGTGGATACCCACCTGATTGTTCATGACCAGATTGGATGAGACCCTGTTCAATACAGAGTTGTAGAGGAACATGCCTTTGGTATTGCCTGTAAGGATATTGTCTGATATATCAGTCCTGACAGCCTGCAGGAGGAGCAATCCATGGGTCTGGTTGCCGGCTGCAAGATTGCCCTTTACTTCAGAGTGTTTTGTGTACATTATTGCAAGTCCTACAAGATTACCGATGGCATGGTTACCATTGAATTTGCCTCTGTCTACCCACATGGTGTGTATGGAATATCGAGAGTGTCTGATCTCATTGCCTATCACCTCTGAGTCATGACAGACCTCCATGTATATTCCGTCACGACAGTAGTTCAGATGGTTTCTCACCACTTGCACCCTCTCGGAGCCTGTCAGGTTTATACAATTCCCTCGCTGTTCCCTGTCCAGGTTCTTCAGCCCGGTGATTCTGTTGCCCTCAATCAGGATATCTTTACCCTCAATATTCCATACCCCAAACATTACCCCCTCCATCCTGTTATTCCTGACCACTACAGAGCTTACTCCCTTGTGGATATAAATTACCGTATCAGTTCGTGAGAGGTCCGAGCTCTCATAGCCAAACTCGAATCCCTCGATTACCACCTTTGAGGCTGTCACCTCAATGATGTTGCCCCTCTTGGCAATGATTCTTGGATAATCCACTCCCTTTAGTTGTACAGGTTTATCAACTTTGAATCTCTCCTTATAAATACCTGGCATTACTTTTATAGTATCCCCTGCAGAGGCCTGTTTAAGCGACTCTGTTATTGTTTTATATTTATATTCACCTCCTACCACAAGGGTCTTTGCCCAGGAAAGGGGAGGAAGGAAAAGCACTATCAGAACGAACATAGCAGCTACTGTGCTGAGATTAATCTCACCGGTTACACGATCTTTCTCTTTTTTCTTTTTCTTCAATGCAGGACATATCTGTTCATCATGGTAGTTCATCTGACAGTCCAGACAGTACAGACACTCTGATGTTTTTATGCTCCCGTCTGGCCTTATTACGTTGTAGGGACACTGTTTTTCGCATATCCTGCAGGTGCCGCATAATTCATAACGTTTTAGTTTCACAAAGGGTATCACCTGCAGTACAGAGGGTAGAGCAAGTGCTCCACCAAGTGGGCAGAGGTATCTGCAGAATGCCCTGTAAACTATCACAGACGCCAGTGTGAGAATCAGGAAGTAAAGGTTGAAATACCACTGCCTGTGCATCTTGAGAACGAATGTCCTGAAGGGTTCCACCTCTGTGAGATACTCCGAGAGAATAAAACTGTAAAAAGAGACTGCCACAATAATGAAAAAAACTACATACTTGAGGTAAAGCAACCTGCTATGTACTGAACGTGGAGGTTCCAGATGCAGTCCTGGCAGGAGCTTCCCTCTGAGCTTGTTTAAAAGTTCAAGCATGGCTCCATAAGGG
>JALUSH010000168.1 GCA_027016675.1 Thermodesulfovibrio sp. | reverse complement strand
AATAATTACAGAGATTCTTCCTTCAATCCGAGATCTACAGCAACAGTCTCGATAATATCTTCTGTTATGGATTCCCTCTTCATCAGATAGCCCTCTAACAGGGCATTGTCGCATATTGTGTTAATGAGTCTTGGAATGCCCTGGGAGTATTTATGGATTTTATAAAGGGCATCTTCTGAGAAAGGTCCATTCTGGGCACCAGCAATGTGAAGTCTGTGGTTTATATAATCAATTGTACCTGATTCACTCAGTGAGGATAACTTTATCCTCACTGCAACCCTTTGTTTTAGTGGTTCATCAAGGGAAAGAACCTCTTCAAGCTCTGGAAGACCAAAAAATACAAAATTTGCCATCTTCCCATCAGACATTTCCATATTTAGCAGACCTCTGAACTCCTCCATTATCTCTCTGGACCTCAGCATCTGAACCTCATCAATAAGTATCACTGCCTTTTTTCCACTTTCGTTTATTTCAATAAGTCTTTCATAGATCTGTCCGATAATATCAATCTTGCTGGATTTTACGTTAGACACACCCAACTGGATTGCGAACTTTTTCAAAAGCCAGTCAGAGCTGACAGAGGAGTGTATTACAACAAGGAGTGTGGCCTCATATTGAGCTTCGTCAAGTTCTTCAAGAAGTCTGCGTGCAAGAGTGGTTTTGCCTGTGCCTATATCTCCGATTACAACAGCAAGTCCCCGTTTACTGTCTATTGCATATTTCAGTTTAGACAGTGCCTCTGAATGTTGAGGACTGTTGTAATAAAATCTGTTATCAACAACATTGGAAAAAGGATGTTCTTTCAGACCATAGAACTCAAGATAATCCATAGTACACCCTATTTATCCTGAACTCAGGCAAGTATATCACATCATCCCCTCTCGCTTGTCATTCTGAAACAAGTTCAGAATGACAGGTAGTGTAACATGGATGGAGAACCTTATATAATTCGGTTTTACATTTATAGATAAGATATTCGACTTCTTTTTGGTTTAGGTTCTTCCTCCTTTTCATCTTTTTCTTCCTCAATTATACCTTCATTAGACAGTGCTTGTTTTAAGGCATTAACCTTTTTATCAACATCCCTGAATTTTGAATCCCAACCATATATCTCTATATAAATATCAAGGGCATTCTTAAGATCGCCGTTTGATTCAAATGCCCGTGCAAGATCATATTTGGTGCCCCAGTAGGCTTCGTCCTGTTTGTCCATGTTTTCAAGTGCTGCCTTAAAGGCATCAATGGCAAGGGAGTATAATTTTTTATCCATATAGCAGGCTCCAAGCATACTCAATGTAGGGATATTCTTTTCATCCACCCTCCGTGCTATCTGGAACTCTTTGATTGCATCATCAATCAATCCCATTTCTTTGTAAGCAATTCCCAGATTGTAATGGGTCTCAAAGTCATCCTCTTCAAGTTCTGCTGAGATTCCCTTTTTAAACTCTTCAAATATCTCCAGCACCTCTGTGTCAAGCTGTGGCTCAGGTGCTTCCTCTGAAGGCTCCTCTATAATAACCTCTTCAAGTTCTTCAGGTGTAATAGTAGGTTCTTCTTCCTGGGGCAGCATATCTGATACACCTTCTTCTGAAAGGACCTGTCCTTCTGTATTTGATAGGGATTCTTTGTCTGGCGCTTTGACAAAAGGCATACCCTCAGTGGTAGATAGTTTTTCTCTAACCCTTTGAAGCCGTTCTTTTATTTCCTCATTATCAGGATAAGTGTTGAGTAGTCTTTCATATATTGCTATTGCTTCATCGTAGAGTTCCTGTCTGTAATAAAAGTCTGCTTCAGCAAGCTCTTCTGACAAATCTATGGAAGTCTTATCCTCTTTTAACTCTTCGGTTTTGGGTATTTTGAATTCTTCAAGTGCTTCTTCTTTTGTTTCTACATTGCCATTTACATCAAGACCTGGTATTTCTATCCCCTGGAAATCACTATCCACATTTGTACCTGTTAAGATCTCTTCTGGCTGGCCAGCAAGCTCTAAAAGGCGCGGATCATTGGGATCAATCTCAAAGGCCTCATTTATTGCCCGTTCTTTTTGCTCGATATCTCCTGCTCTTTCATATAATCGGGCAAGAACCAGACACTCTGATATCGCCCTTTCTTTATCGTTTATTTCCAGGTAGATGTTTTTAAGTTTTGAATGAACCTCAATATTCTCAGGTTCCTCTACCTTTAATCTCTCAAGAAGGTCAAGGGCTTCCTCAGTGAGTCCGTATCTAATAAAGATATCTGCATCAACAAGTTTTTCACTTAATGGTTTCTCTTCAACTTCGGGTTTCCTGATGCCCAGTTTTTCTTCAATTTCAGCAATCTTTGTAATGATCTTTTCTTCTTCAGGCTTTATAGCCCTTGCCTTGTTGTAAGCCTCCAGTGCCTCTTCAAGGTTTCCATTCTCTGCCTTTGTATCGCCCAGTGTTAGAAATTCTCTAAAAAGCTCATCTGTGTTGTCAGATTTTTCAAATATCTCGATAAGCCTTGTGGTTATTTCTACAGGAGAGGCTTCTCTTAATGACCTCAGTATATGTATGGCATTTTCTGTATTTTCTGATTCAATGTTATGAATAATACCTTTGTAATAGTGCCATGCTTTTTTGGTATCTCCCTGTTCTTTATAGATATCTGCAAGTAGCCTTACAGCCTTTGTGTGTTCAGGAGTGTCTGGTTCAAGGGAGTCAATAATCTTTTGTAAGGTTTGTATTGCCTCTGATGTGTTACCAAGTTTCAATGAAAGCTCTGCTTTTAAGATATACAGGTCTGTCTTTTCAGGATATAGTTCAATTCCCTTAGAAAGAAGTTCCTTGGCCTTCTCAAACTGCTCGGTAGACATATAAAAGTCAAAGAGTATATTATAGATATTTTCATTTTTGGGGAAGATTTCCAGAACCTGCTCATAAAATTCCTGTGCTCTGTCAGGTTCTCCCTTTTTTTCACATAGTCTTCCTATATTGATATACTCCTCTGCAGCCTCCTCTGTATAGCCCTCTTTCTTCAGGTACTCTGCGATCTTGATCCGAAGGGGAATATTCTCGGGAGAAAGATTAAAGATCTTATTGCAGATATCTTTTAACTCATTTTTCTGTCCTGTTTTTGCATATGCATCAACTGCAGCAAGGTAATATCTGATAGCCTCTGTGATTAACCCCTTCTGTTCATTTAGTTCACCAATAAAAATTAAGGATGGAGCATAGTTGGGCTCAATATTGAGTATTTTTTTATGGAGGGCAAGGGCCTTTGTTGTGAAGCCCTCACTGTTAAATATATCTGCTGCTTTATAGAAGTTTTCAATGGCATTCTTGATATCTCTTTTTTTATAAAAAAGGTCGCCAATAGTATTGTATACTGTTGCATCCGGACGTTCCTTTACATATTCAAGCCAGAGATCTATTGCACCATCTATATTACCCCTTGAGAGTTGTTTTTGAACTTCTCTGAATACAGTAGATTTGTCAGCCATTTTTTAACCTTAGACTATATTTGATTCTATACACCATTAAATTTCATAAAGAGTTTAAGTGCCTTTCTTTTCACCAGGAGACATATCTTGTAGTTGCAACAAGTATCAAGGCAATAACCCGAAGTTTTAACATTTTCTATAGAGTATCAATATTATACTATGTATGTCAATGATTTTAGAGGAATACCGATGCCAGGACTTCCCCAGAAAACATGCCATAAACACCATACCTGTCTGAGATAAAATACTAATAAGGCAGGGCCTCTCATAAAAATAATGCAATCCACAGGATTAAACCAGATTACAACCTGCTTTCTGTATATACTGTTCTTCATTAAAAAATAAAGTCATAATCAATATAGGATACCCTTTTTTAAAAGGTGTGGGCATTATTTTTCTTTGGCCCCCTGTCTCGTGTCTTCCTTTTATAATTTTTTGGACAGAGTGTATGAAAATCTGATGAAAGAAAAGAAGAATATAAACAATAGAACTGGACTTTTTAAAGTTTTTTATAAACAGGTAGAGTGAAGGACTATAGTACTGGTATGTGTGTTATCTCTATAGAGTTTTATCTGTTTTTTTAAAATGAGCTAATTTTTGTTAGAAAAAAATACTTGACAAAAATGGTTAAGTATTTTATAATTAACCCATGTTAAGACTATCTACAAAGGGTCAATATGGTGTGAGGGCAATGTATGAGATTGCAAGAGGGTATCCTGACAGCCCTGTTAATATCAAACTGATCTCGGAAAGGCAGGATGTCTCAATACATTATCTGGAGCAGATTCTGAATCGTCTAAGAAGGGCGGGCCTGATAAAGAGTATAAAAGGTCCTGGTGGTGGTTATTTGCTTAGCAAAAAACCCTCAGACATAAGTATAGCTGATATCCTGATAGAGCTTGAAGGTCCACTTGCTTTGACCTCATGTTTAAATCCTGAAGAGGGTTGCATAAGGGTAGAAAGGTGTGTAACACATCTATTATGGAAGGCACTTGGCAAACAGATTGAGGAATTTTTAAATACAGTTACCCTTGAAGACCTTGTAAGTGGTAAGACTTATAAAGAATTTTCACTGCTTGCTAAAAAAGGCGTGGGAGTGGTTCATGACAAAGCTAAAGTTTGTTGAAAATGTAAAACCTGATGTTACTACTGACATAGTATATATGATGTGCCCCATGCATCTCCTGAAGCTTGAAGAGATGATGTCAACGCTTGAAGATGGACAGATTCTTGAGCTTCTTACAGATTATGATGGTGCCCTTGAGGATATCCCTGAATGGTGCGAAAAGACAGGAAATGAGTTTATCGGTGTGGATGAGGGAGAGGATTATTTCAAGTTTTATATAAGAAAAAGGGGTTCTGGAAAGTACTGTCCTGTTCCTTCAGACAACAATGGTAAATAATATATAAAGGAGAATATATCATGGAATGTTACTTTGACCATGTAGCGACAAATCCTCTTAGAGAAGAGGTTTTGGAGGCCATGATGCCTTTTTTGAGGGAGGAGTTTGGTAATCCCCTCAGTGTCTATCCTCTGGGAATAAAGGCAAGAGAGGCAATTGAGAATGCCAGGGCTCAGGTTGCAGGGCTTATCAATTCAAAGCCCTCTGAGATTGTTTTCACCTCCAGTGGGGCAGAGGCTAACAACTTTGCCCTGAGAGGCATTGCCCTTGCCCGTCAGTATGAGGGGAAGCATGTAATTGTGACAAGGATGGAGCATCACTCCATTCTAAACCCTGCAAGGTTTCTTGAAAAATTAGGTTTCACCGTCACCTATGTTAACCCTGATAAATACGGTTTTATAGACCCCGATTCAATTAAGAAGGCAATAACTGATGAGACAATCCTTATTTCTGTAATTCATGCAAGCCCTGAGGTCGGCACTATAGAGCCCGTAAAAGAGATAGCCCAGATTGCAAAGGAACGAAATATTACCTTTCATACAGATGGCGTGGCTACAGTGGGCAATATCCCTGTGGATGTGAAAGACCTGGGAGTTGACCTTATGAGTATGGCTGCCCATCAATTCTACGGACCAAAAGGTGCAGGCGCTCTTTATATCAGGGAAGGTCAGAGAATTATTCCCCTTATATTTGGTGGTATACAGGAAGGTGGCAGAAGGGCAGGCACAGAGAATGTTCCAGCCATTGTCGGGATGGGAAAGGCAGCAGAGATTACAAAGGAAGAACTCCATAGGAAGATGGAACATGTCAAGAAATTAAGAGACAGACTTGTAGATGGTGTGATGAAGATAGACAATGTGCATTTTACAGGTCATCCTGAGAATAGGCTTCCAGGACATGCAAGCTTTTGTGTGGAATTTATAGAAGGTGAGGGGATGCTTCTCATGCTATCAGCCAAGGGTATCTATGCAGCAAGCGGTTCAGCATGTACCTCAAAGGCCCTGAAGGCCTCACCAGTGTTACTATCTATGGGGATACCATCTCATGTTGCCCATGGTTCCATTGTATTTTCCTTTGGACTGGAAAACACAATGGAACAGATTGAATATACCCTTGAGGAGTTTCCTCAGATAATCAAGAGACTAAGAGAACTCTCACCCTATGCAAAGGGCTGGGAAGGATTGGAGGAAGGTGGAACATGTATACAAAAGAAGTAATGGATCACTTCATGAATCCAAGAAATGTAGGAGAAATGCCAGATGCAGATGGCATTGGAGTGGAAGGTAATCCTGTATGTGGCGATGTGATGAAGCTCTTTATAAAAGTAAAGGATGACAGGATTGTTGATGCAAAGTTTCAGACCTTTGGCTGTGGGGCAGCTATAGCTGTAAGCAGTATGATTACAGAGATGGTAAAGGGAAAGACCCTTGATGAGGCACTGGAGATTTCCAAGGAAAAGGTGGCAGAGGCACTTGGTGGGCTTCCACCACAAAAGATGCACTGTTCAAACCTTGGTGCTGATGCCCTGAGGAAGGCTATAGAGGACTATAAATCAAAGAAGCGACAGAATTAAAAGCGGATTTCAGTCAGCAAAACTTGGCCAGTTGCCATTTCAGGTTGCTGGCTTTTTAATTTGTCAATTTGTCAGAAGTATTCATTTTAGGTTATATTAAATATATTATTATCTCAGACCTTTCTGTCTTTAAATGCTGAACCAAGTTCAGGGTGACAATTAAAGAGCTTTTAACAACTTATTTATAACCTGTTTACCACTTGATCCATTAACGGAGAGGTGGCCGAGTGGTTGAAGGCAGCCGCCTGCTAAGCGGTTGTGGGGGTAAAACTCCACCGTGGGTTCGAATCCCACCCTCTCCGCCAGGTTATACAGTAAACAGCAGGGAGTAAATGGGTAGATAGGTGGGCAATGATGGTGGTGTTGGAGCCTGCTTTTCATTGTTAATGGTTTATTTGGGTATCTCCTTTCGAAAGAAAGAGAAGAATACAATATAAATATACATTAAGGATTTATAGATGTATGGAAGTTAAATGATAAGATACCTTTTAAAGAGGTCAACGGAAATCCTGATAACACTTTTCGGTATTACACTGCTGTCCTTCTTTATAATACACCTTGCACCCGGTAAACCCACAGATATTCTTACAGAATTGAATCCGAAGATCACACCTGAGGCAAGAGAGAAGCTGGAGAAATACTATGGACTTGACAAACCGATAATCATCCAGTACATTCAATGGCTGGGACGGGTTGTAAAACTTGATTTCGGAGACTCCTTTTCCACTGATAGAAGACCTGTCTGGGACAAGATCAAGGAGAGACTACCTATTACCATAAAGATAAATCTTCTGAGTATGCTTGTGATCTTCCTTATTGCCATACCCGTTGGGATATCTTCAGCAACAAAACAATATTCTCTTTATGACAAGGTGACAACAGTAATTGTATTTGTAGGATTTGCCATGCCTGCCTTCTGGCTTGCCATTCTGCTGATGATGCTATTCGGTGTATATCTTCACTGGCTTCCAATATCAGGGATAAAATCCATGAACTATGAGTCTCTTTCATTCTGGGGCAGATTTCTGGATCAGGCAAGGCATCTTGTTTTACCCATATTCGTTTCTGCCTTCGGTGGAATAGCTGGAATATCACGTTACATGAGAAGCAGCATGTTGGAGGTTATAAGGCAGGATTATATTACAACTGCCCGTGCCAAAGGTCTGCCAGAGCATAAGGTTATATACCAGCATGCCCTGAGGAATGCACTGCTACCTATAATCACAATATTAGGACTCTCCATCCCTGGTCTTATTGGTGGTAGTGTGATATTTGAGCAGATATTCAGCATCCCGGGGATGGGACAGCTCCTTTGGGATTCTGTTATGAGAAGGGACTATCCAGTAATAATGGGAATATTGACCATAGGTGCTATATTGACACTTATAGGAAATCTCCTTGCAGATTTGTGTTATGCAATTGCTGACCCGCGGGTCAGAAGTTCCTGAAAAAACTTGCACTTACGACGTGCAAGTTTTCGTGCAAGTTTTTTCAGGGAAGTTACTTCAAGAAGAAAACATGTATTACATAAATTAGATAAAACACCCCTCCTGTAAGCAGTAACGAGGCAGGGAGTCGTTTTTTTAAGGATATATAGATAACAATAATGGCTGCCATTAAGATTGTGGAAACTACATTGTAGAGTTCTGAATAGCTTAGATGCCATTGAGTAAAGAGAAGGCCTATTGACATGGGGATTGTGGACTGGAAGACCATTGCACCGGTAATATTGCCAAGCCCGATTGTGTCCTTTCCCTTTATTGTCCAGGTGATAGAATTGAACTTCTCAGGTAGTTCTGTGGCAATGGGGGTCATCAAAAGGGACAGAACAACGGGGGGTACACCTGTTTTAATTGAAAAAACCGTAAGATACTTAACGAAGAGATGGGCGCCAGTGATAATAACCACCAGACCTACCGCTATCTGAAGAATACTCCAGCCCAGGTTTGCTGGACAGCCGACAATATTACTTAGATATAAAGAGTCAGTGTATGTTTCTCCCTCCATGGTTTCATGTTTCAGTGAATAATAAAAAAAGATTACATAAATCAGGATCAAGACAATTGCGGTTGAGTGCTTTATGAAGTTGTTGTTTACTAGACTTGACAGTAAGACCAGTAACATAATGGGAATGAAATACAGTAGTACAGACCTGAGTGCATTTAGATTTATATTTAAAACAGGCCTCTGTCTTTTTTTAAAAAGATAAAGAAGTATAACGGTTATCCCCAGAAGAAACATTGCAAGGGTACCTAACATAAATGGTGCACCAAGAATTGCACCAACAGCAATATGTTCACCCTGCTCAGCAGTGCCTGTGATAAGTGCTATTATTGGAACCACTGTCTCTGGTAGTGCTGTGCCTACGGCAGCAAATAGGCTTCCCACAGTGGCATGAGAGAGGTTGAGGCGGTCACCTACACACTCAACTCCATTGGCAAAAAGCTTACAACCACCCAGTATCACAAATATACCTAACAACAATCCTGTGACAATTACTATAGAAGAACTAAGGTCATGATGAGGCTCTGAAAGCAACCATGAAAATGCCAGTATTATGGAAAGAGCAAAGAAGAATATGATATATCTCATGGTTATAACCCTCTTGTTGAGATTAGGATAAATAGAGACAGAAATTATAACATATCAGGGGCAGCACATTTAGATGAATACGAAAATAATACTCAGAGAATACGGTTCATGGTCGGTCTTTTTGATATCCTATCTCCTGGGAATCCTCTTGCAGGGAGGAGATGTGTTTTCATATGTTACATTTCTACCTCTTCTGGGACTTGCGGTGCTGATCAACTCAAAGTTGCACCTGTCTTTATGGTTAAAACAAAAAATCGAAAAAAATTTAATCATATTCCTTATACACATCCTTATAGGATTTTTATTGTTCTATGCCTCTCTTGGTAAGGAAATTCTGGGCCTTTCACATCTTTCACTGATCCCTCTCTTATATGTAATTTTTATATACAAACTTGGTGAACATCATATATTGACAGAGATTACAGGTTTTGCAACCCTTACACTATCAGTAATAATAGCATCTTATACTATCAATCATTATATTGATTATAAACTTTATCTGCTTACCTTTACCTATTTTGTTGCAGGTGTCTTCAAGGTAAGGGTACAGTTAAGAAAAACCATGAAAGATCGCCTTGTTATGATATTTTATGTGACTTTTTTAGCCATCCTTTATCCTTTATATAAGATACCTATCTTGCCACTTCTGCCACTTCTGGAAAATATAATCTACTCTATAACATTGTACAGGGCAAAGTTGAGATTTACAGGATGGATGGAGGTGGCAAAATCTCTGGCTTTCATGGTTCTAACTATTGGATATTATTGAAAAAATAACCAACCCTCCGTTATATACCTTCCCTGTTATCCTC
>JALUSH010000167.1 GCA_027016675.1 Thermodesulfovibrio sp. | reverse complement strand
CCCATAAAGACACTGGCACGTTTCTGTGATACCTATCTTGAGGGAAACATAAATACAATCCATATACTTCCTTTTTTTCCATATTCTTCTGACAGGGGGTTTGCTGTGATCGATTTTTCCGAGGTCGATCCACACCTTGGTACATGGGAAGACATACTATCACTGAAACCGCGGTACAAACTGATGTTTGATGGGGTGTTTAATCATGTTTCATCAAAAAGTCGCTGGTTTCAGGAGTTTTTAAAAGGCAATTCAGAGTTTAATGACTTCTTCATCGTCTTTGACTCTCCTGATGAGATATCAAAGGATGAGTTGAAACTTATCTTCAGACCAAGAACCACCCCACTACTTACCCCCTATGAAACAGCAACAGGAAGGAAGTACCTCTGGACAACCTTCTCTGCTGACCAGATAGACCTGAACTACCATAATCCTGAAGTGCTTATAAGGATCATAGAGGTAATGTTGATGTATGTGCAGCGTGGTGCTGACCTTATAAGGCTTGATGCTGCCACTTTTCTCTGGCATGAGGTGGGTACAAGGTGTGCAAGCCTTCCCCAGACACATGAGATAATAAAGCTTTTCAGAGACGTCCTTGACATAGTGGCACCTCATGTGGCGCTTATAACAGAAACGAATGTTCCCCATCAGGAAAACCTGTCCTATTTTGGCGATGGAACGGATGAGGCTCAGATGGTCTACAACTTCGCTCTGCCTCCCATGATTCTTTACACATTTTATAAGGAGGATTCAACAGCACTTATCCACTGGGTGAGGGGGCTTGAGAAACCATCTTTGTCTTGCCACTTTTTTAATTTTCTTGACTCCCACGATGGTATAGGGCTTATGGCAGTAAAAGACATCCTTGATAGGGATGAAATAGGATTTATCATTGAAAGGGCAAAGGCTCATGGGTCTCTGGTCTCTTACCGAAAGGATGCCTCAGGTAGAGAGGAGCCCTACGAACTGAATATCACCTGGTTCAGTGCCCTGAATCGTGAGGACTCGGACGAGGATATTGCCTTCCAGGTAAAAAGGTTTGTTGCCTCAAGAATAATTGGGCTTGTGCTACAGGGTGTGCCAGGGATATATCTTCACAGTCTCATCGGCACACAGAACGACATAGATGCTGTGCTTGCTACACACTCCAACAGGGAGATTAACAGGTCAATGATCGATGAGGAGGCCATATACAGGGCATTAAAGGATCCCTTCTCAAAGGTTTCAAGGATTAACAGGGAATTGGGTAGACTGATATCGATAAGGACAAAGCAGAAGGCCTTTCATCCAAATGCATCCCAGAGGGCCCTGATGCTCTCACCACAGGTATTCAGTCTTTACAGGATTTCACCTGATGGTTCTCAGCACATCCTTGCCCTTGTAAACATCTCTAACAGGGTGTGCCATTTAGATATCCCCGTGGATCAGCTTGAGGCTGATTCAGAGAGATGGTATGATCTTGTAAGCGGGATGGAATGGATGGCTGATGTGGATAGATTACATATTACACTGCTACCTTACGATATTATGTGGCTTACCCCTGTGAACCGTTAAAATCAGTTACGATGTTGTTCTATTGTTATGAAGTATCAGTGCCAATGGTGGTAAGGGTGTTACAGAAGGCGTTTATTCGCTCTTCTGATTCCTTTAGCAGATTTGCAGTAGTCTCTATTATTTCCTTTTCCAGGGAGAGTGTCTCAATCTCGGTTTTACACTCACCTTCAGAGGGTCTTTGGTCACCGTTACCAAGGCTGATGGCAATTTTGTCAGAAAGACTCAAGAGAGACAGCATAACAGGGTCAACTTCCTGGGGTATCTCCCTGAGGTGATGATAGTGAATGGGAAGATAAATAACATCAGGGAAAAGCCATCTTTCAAGCAGAATACCGCCTGCCTCTCCATGATCTATCCCGAGCAGTTGCCGTTCTATATCATGAAGGGGGCCATCACCCTGGTGGTGCCTTTCCAGTATCCCCTGGTAGAGGTCTCCAATGAACTGCGCAAAAAGTATCTTTCCGATATCATGAAGCAGGCCGATAATAAAAATATGTTCATCTCCTGAGAACCTTTTGTTAAAACTCTTTGAGATCTCATTCATTGATGTGGCCACAGTGAGTGAGTGAATCCATAGTTCATGTTCTGAAAAGTAGGAATGGCCTGTCTTAAATATCCTGATTACCCCTGTTGAAAGGGCAAGTGACTTTATCATATTAAATCCAAGAAGTGTAATGGCATGCTCCAGTGATGCAATCTGTCCACTAAACCCATAATATGCTGAGTTTGCAACCTTGAGGATGTTTGCTGTTAAAGATGGGTCGCTGGAAATTATTCTGGCAATGTCACCAGCCTTGGAATTCTTGTCTTCAAGCTGGCTTAAGAGTCTTGGAATCACTCCTGGCAGTGCCGGTAGTGAATCAATCTTGGAATATATTAATTTCCTGATATCTTCCTGTTTCATTGTTGGATTATATATAATTATAACCTGAAGTCATGTTTAACAGGCAAATGATTTGAAAAAGGTCTTTTTATCCTGCAACAACCACTTATACCCAAATCCAGTGATAAGATCAGTAGGATTGCCAGTTTTCGTTACAGTTGGCTTTGAGTTATAATTAGGTTATATGAACCGGAAAAAAGGAATGGAATCAGATCCAGAATACATTAGAAAACGATATCTCTACAGAGAGATGGTCCTGAAGGGCTACTTGAAAATCCCCATTAAGGCCGCTGCCCGGCTCATTGGCCCTGACACGGCATATCATCTTTACAGGTTTAGAAAGGTTAGAAGAAGATAGGATTTTTTTACCAGCCCCGGTCTTATTTATTAAGATTCCAGTCATAATAGAGATAATCAATCTTTAGTTGTCTGGATTGTTCAAGCAAAAAGGTCTTTTTATCGTCATCCACAGTATAGCGGTTGATAAAATCTATCACTCCCTTAATCCCTCCAAAGTCCTTTTCATACCATTTGAAGATCTTCGAGATGGCAAGTTTTCGCTCTTCAGGTATAACCACAACCTCTGAACTGTTTATAAAATTAATGGCTGCCATCTCAAGTTCTCTATCAATTCCATCAGGTGTATAAAACCTGATAGGTGCACAGGAACGAGAACCACATACAAGGGCAAAGTGTATTCTCGGATCCATCTTGCTGAGAGAGTATCTCTTTCTTGGATCAAAGAGGCCAAACTGCCTGAAGGGTCTTAAAGGATGCCTTTTATTTGCCCTCAGAATGCCGTGCTCAATGTCATCAGGAGAAAATCTGTGGCCTCCGATTATGTACTTTATCCTTGAGAAAAAGCCCATGACTTCCTTTACAGAACTCTTAATCCCAAGAGAGATGATTCCATCAACAACAATTGTGTTATAGATGTTGATCCAGAAGGCAAGTTTTTCTTCCCTGGTTCTAAGGATATCCAGATTAAACTCCCTCAATGCTGCTGTAAGGTGCTTATAATCTTTATACTCTCCTGATATTCTTATAGCTTCATAATCCACGATACCCACATCAGTATAAAACCGTGCCTTGATCTCCTTGATCTTCGAAAGTAGTTCCTGTGATAGTCTTTCAGTCTCTAAAGAGACGGGCTCATCTGCTGTGTTAAGAAGATAATCTCCCCATAGTTTTCTTTTAAAGCGTTCTCTTAATGGTCTTTCACCCGTCTGTTTATAGGTTTCATAGGTAGTGTCAATGAAGAGTGCTGCCGTCCAGGAGAAGTCCTTTGAGCCATAACCTCTACCATCAAAGGAATCATAGTATTCATAAAATCCAAATCTCATGGGGAGTTGGAGGATATCCTTTGCCACGGAGTCTGCCTTTTGATGATAGCCATACCGCCTGAGGCCCAGCATAAGCAGCCAGTTGATGTTTGTCCATACAGGTCCACGCCAGTAGTTAGCCCTGTCAAAGTCCTCTTTCTGTGTATCGTAGTTTGGAATGGTAAAACAGTTACCCTGATGGAGGGCACAGAAACTTTTAGAGTTCAGGTAGCCATAAATCCTCTCTGCCTGCTCCACTGTAGGAGCCCCGCAGAGAAGTGGCATAAACCCTGCAGCAGTTTCCACATTAATAAGCTTTCTTCTTGTCAGATCATAAAAGTCAAACATGCCATGTTCAGGATGATAGAGATGCTCTCTAATTGCCTTTTTTGTAAGGTTATACCATTCATTGGATTCCCTGGTGTCTTCTCCTATGATCTCAGCTATTCTGATTAATGCCTCGTTTGAGGCACAGAGGATGGAGTTAAACAGCGGACAGTAGACAAGAAAAGGGGATTCCTCAAATATTTCTCTTTCTTCATAATTTAACCTTCTAAATAGATCAACAAGATAGACAAACCTGTCATAGTCATGGTCTGATGGCCTCATCTCTGCAGTCACTCCCCTGGTAAGGTCTCTGCGGCTGTATTCAGGGATATGAATCAAAGAAATATCCCACTGACGGAAGACCTTCTCCCACATAGGTGAGTTGTCCATACCTGACTCCCATGGATGTCTTATATATACAAGTCCAATTCTATCGGGATCCCTGTATTCGTAAAAATACCTGTGCATTTGTAAAAGACGGGGATAGATCCATTTAAGAAACTCCAGTGTCTTTTCCCTGCTTTTTGCCTTTTCATGGATTTTAAGCACTGCCATGGAATGGACAGGTGGCATTGTGATGCCTGAGGTGAGTATGTCACGAGGTGCCTCGGGGGAGATTTCTGTCTGCCAGAATTCAGGCTCTGGAAAGTACTCACCAAGCCTTTCAGGGTTAAACACAATATGTGGAAGCATTCCGTTTTTCCACTGTCCATTGAAAAATCTTGTAAGTTCTTTTATTGCACGATCTGTATTATAGTGGGAGTAACCAATGGCTATAAAACCTGAGTCCCAGTTCCACTGATGGGGATAAAGGCCAGAGGCAGGCATTGTGTAGGAGCCAGTCCAGTTTCTGTCAAGTACCTTCTTTGCCTTTTTAAGATGGTTCTTTATGGTGTCAGACATATAATTTCATTATAACATCTGAAGAGATTTTCCTGAACAAACAAAAAGACAATCACTATAACGACAAGTTGAACTTTCTTGACAAATGCTTATCTTGCCAAAAATCTGATATAATGGATACATGGACTATTTGATTATAGGAAATGGTGTAGCAGGCACAACAGCTGCAGAAAGGATCAGGGATAAGGACCCCTCAGGTAGAATCGTGATTGTCACAGAAGAGCCCTATCCTTTTTACAGCAGGATAATGCTTATAAACTATCTTGCTGGTGAGATTGAGGAGGATGCCCTGTATTTAAAATCCGATTCATGGTACAAAGACAATTCCATAGAATTGCTATTAAACAGCAGAGCAGAAAGGTTAGATACAGTCTCAAAGCATGTAATTCTCTCAACTGGAGAGAGGCTTGGTTATGACAGGCTTTTGGTATCAACAGGTGGTAAATCATTAGTTCCGCCTATAAAGAATGCTGGAAAGGAAGGTGTCTTTACCATCAGAGGACTTGATGATGCCAGAATGGTATTGAAATATGTTGAACAGGGAAACAAGAATCTAATCCTGATTGGTGGCGGTGTGCTAGGGCTTGAGGTGGGAAATGCCCTGAGAAAAAGGGGATGCACTGTTACGGTGGTGGAGGTGTTTCCAAGACTGCTACCAAGACAGATGGACCCTCAGGGTGCAGAACTCCTTCAGAAGCAGATGGAAGGAAGGGGTTTCCGTTTTTACCTGGGGGTTAAATCAAAGGAGGTAATCGGAAGAAAGGCAGTAGATGGACTATTGCTTGAGGATGGACGAAAGATAGAAGGCGATATCATAATCGTCTCAGCTGGTATAAGGCCTGATATTGAGCTTGCCCGTAATGCTGGTTTGAAGATAAACGAGGGTGTGGTGGTTGATAACTGGATGAAAACCTCTGGGAATGATATCTATGCAGCAGGTGATGTGGCAGAGCATAATGGCCGGCTCTATGGTATATGGCCTGCTGCAGAACAGCAGGGACAGGTGGCAGGTATAAACATGTCTGGTGGTGGTGTAATTTACAAGGGCACCACACCATCGAATATCCTGAAGGTAGCAGGCATAGACCTCATGGCATCAGGTGATATTGACCCTGAAGACAAAAACGAAGTCTGTCGTTTCAGGGATGAGGAAAGATTTTTGTATAAAAAGCTGGTTTTTCAGGATGGAAGGCTCATAGGATTCATCCTTTATGGTGACCTTTCAGAGAGAGCCTTTCTTATGAAAGCCCTGAAAGAGGGCTGGAATAAAGAACAAGTAAAAAAAGAGATAGAATGGATTTTAAATTAATAGTAAGGTGTGTTATAAAATAAAGAACTCAGTAATTACAGTAACGTTACAGCTAAAAGGAGTGAGTAACCTTCTGATCAAAGATAAAAATAAGGATTTTTAAGAAGAATAGAATATAATCGGAGGTTTTGATGTTTAAAAAAGACTTTAATTTAAAGCCGGTAAAGAAAAAAAGGGCCTACGAAGAGATAGTTACACAGATTCGTAAGCTCATAGAGAGTGGGAAACTCAAAAAAGATGACCAGCTTCCCAATGAGAGGGAACTGGGCGAAATATTTGGAGTGTCCAGGTCGACAGTAAGAGAGGCAATTAAGACACTGGAATCTTTAAAGATCGTTGAAAGTCGTCAAGGAGATGGGACATATATTATTGTGTCAAGTGAGGAGTCTCTTGTTTTGCCGCTTGCAAACCTGCTTTTCAGAGAAACAGACAGTATTATAGATATCTTTTATATAAGGAAGATATTAGAACCCTATGCCGTTCAGCTTGCTACTTTGAATGCAACGCAGGAGGAACTTCTGGCATTGGAAAGTATCCTTAAGAAACAGAAAGAGTCACTTGTGAAAGGGGTTATTCTAAATGATTCTGACACAGAGTTCCATGCTATAATTGCCAGGATGTCGAAAAACAGAGTTTTAGAACGTCTTATGAACGCTATTATTGAACTGTTGAGGGAAGTTCGTGAAACCTATAATACAGAACGTGCAAAAGAGTCATACAAAGGCCACGTGGAGATTTATAAGGCATTAATTAGTGGTGACTGTAAGGAAGCAAAAAAAGCAATGTTGCAGCATTTGTCAAAGATTGAAAAAACTATTTTAACGAGCAAGAAAGCAAAGGAGATAAAGGTTTGCTGAAATAGCTGTTGTCTATTTCAGTTTTTTTATTGTTTCTCTGTAGCCAGCTTCTATTGCCTCTTCTGCTCTGTTAAACTCCAAAAATCTGATGTGTCCCAGTTCGGGCTGGATTAGAAGGTCAGGGGGATTTATTTTTAGCCTGGAGGTTGTAATCTGGGCCTCCATGATATTAATTGCAGATAGTAAGATTTCAAATATGTTTGGTACAGTCTCCTTTGATATCCATTTTTTTATCTGTTTTAAAACAGGCAATTCAATTTTTTCAAACTTCTCATTTAAAGCCTTTAAAGCCATATTTCTTACCTTGTTGTCATATACAACACCCTTACGTGAACTCGATTGATAGTTACTGTAACCCTTTTTTTCAATAATGTCATGATTTAGGTTTACAGCTATCACGAATTCTGCTCCCATATCTCTCACAACATTTACAGGGACAGGATTAACGAGTCCACCATCAACAAGTACAGCGTTATCCTTTACAACAGGAGTAAAGATGCCAGGTACAGAGATGCTTGCTCTCACTGCCTCTATAACATCACCTTCACAGATTACAACTTCATGACCAGTATTTATATTCGTTGATACGGCAGAGAATTTCACAGGCAGGCTACTTATATCTTCTATGTGGACATATTTTCTGATAAAACTTGAAACCTTTTTACCATCAATGAGTCCTGATCGAGGAAGTGTTATATCAACAAAACCGAGAATCTGTCTCCAGTCAAGCTGCAGGACTATCTCCTTTAACCTGTCCAGTTTGCCCGCAGCGAAAACCGCACCCACAAGCGCTCCCATGCTTGTGCCTGCAACATACTCAATCTCATAACCTGAAGAGAGTAGAGCTTCTATAACGCCAATGTGAGCCCATCCTCTGGCAGAGCCACTTCCAAGGGCAAGACCTATTTTTTTCTTTTTTGCTGGCATAATTATTGATCTTCATCGAAGGTTTTAGGGATTTCAGTTAGTGCCTTCATAAACTGGACATGGAGTGCCCTGCTTAGACCTTCTGGTATCTTGAAGATTTCAATGTTGTGATTATTCCCCCCTTCAGACTGTCTTGAAAGTATTTGTTGCGTTTGCATTAACAAGTACCTTTCCTCAAAGTCATCCACCTTGGTTCCTTTTTGCTTATTATAAACTATTTGGCGCACTTCAGGGTTAAGTCAATGTTCTTCAGAACCATAGATAAGGTTTCATATATTTTGCCAGTTTGTACAAAATCACTCTATTGTCTGATATAATGGAATATAGATTATTGGATATATGATTATTGAAAATACTGTAGCAGACCCGGCAGTCTTACATAGAATTGTTTCAATAGGCGAGAGAGTTGGCTCAATATATTGACCAGGAAATGGGTGCTTAAACCTGTATTTAAAATGAAGGAGGTAAGTATGGGTTATACACAGGTTGCTCTGGAGGAGAAACTTTATGAGCTTTATCCAGAGTTGGAGAAGTACAACATCAAGGTTGCCCTTGAGTTTGATGAGGAAAAGAACGCCTGGATAGTCAAGTTTCAGAAGGGAGATACGAAACAGTATGCCATTCTTGACAAAAAGGACGCCGATGCCTGTATGGATGGTTATGTCTGTATCTATCTCGGTGTGTTGATTGACCAGTATATAAATGAGATCAAGAAAGGATGATTTTAATGGGAGGTCTGCCATGGCAAAGATTTATGTGATATACCACAGCACATACGGGCACACGAAGCTTCAGGCAGAGGCTGTAGCAAGGGGAGCTGGGTTGGTAGAGGGTGTAAGTACAGTCTTGCTGACAGCCACTGAGGCAATTGATAGGATTGACGAGCTTGATGGAGCTGATGCAATAATCTTTGGTACTGCAACCTATATGGGTAACATCTCGGCAGAACTAAAGAGGTTTATGGAAGTATCTGTGAAGAAGTGGTTTGCACAGGCCTGGAAGGATAAGATCGCAGGTGGGTTTACGAATTCGAGTTCCTTCTCAGGCGACAAACTGAACACACTTCAGGGCATTGTTACCTTTGCCATGCAGCACGGGATGATCTGGGTTGGTAATGCCATGTTTCCAGCGGCAAACGATATGGATTCAATGAACTCTATTAATGGTCCAGGGCCAGAAACACACAATCGTGTGGGTTCCTTCATCGGACCTATGGCTGCAAGTTTTCAGGTAAATCCACCTGAGGCACCTTCAAAGGGTGATATTGAAACAGCAGAACTATATGGAAAGCGAGTAGCTGAGATTACATTAAGATTTTTAAGAAGCAAGTAAAATATTTCTCTATTATATAAATCTACGGAAGAAGTCTTTGAGGAGTTCTACTGATGGTACATTGGAAAGCCTTCCCGAGGCATCAGTGAACATTCTTCAGGAAAAACCTGCGACATCTGTAGGCTGGATATCCCTTCCGTTTATAAGTACAGAAGGAGAGCCCCTGAGGCCAAGTTTTTGTGCTTCTTCTTCAGATATGCGATAGAACTTTATTTCTGCCTCAATGCCTTCATCTTCAATTGCCTTTTTGATATTTTCCCTGAGAGAATCCTCCGAGGCACAGTTTATTGACATGTAACAGTCTATTTTTAGTGGCATCTATCTGATCCTTCTTTTGATATATTTAACACCAGGCAGTCCTTTAAAATCACTATCCTGTGTCCATATAGTGGCATTGTATTTTCTTGCAGTAGCCAGAACAATGCTATCAGCCATTGGTATTTTTAGTTCATAGCCTATTTTTGCTGATAACAGAGCAATTTGTGTGTCAAGCTCAATAACATGGGCTTGTTCCATTATAGCCAAAATCTGGAGTGCTATTTCCTCTCCTTTCTGACGAAGTACTGATTTAAAAACCTCAAGTATGCATATTGTAGGAACAATC
>JALUSH010000166.1 GCA_027016675.1 Thermodesulfovibrio sp. | reverse complement strand
ACGGTTGGGCTAAATGAAAGGGCTATTTTGCAATATGTAGAACATCAGGAGAAAGATGATAAGGGTCAATTAGGTTTAGAGCTTGGATAACAAGAAGCCCCCGACTCCTGTCGGGGGAGTTTCACTTCTGGTAGTTGATGATGATCCTGATATTTTAAAGGTTATAAAGGCAAATATTGAAATAGCCGGTTTCGAGGTTGTCACTGCGGTGAACTGTGCAGGGGTAAGAGATTTTATTGCTAATAGAGTTCCAGACCTTATAGTTCTTGATCTCATGCTTCCTGATGGAGATGGAATAGAACTATGTCGTGAACTCAGGGACAGACATTTCAATATACCAATAATTATGCTTACAGCCAAGGATGGTATTTCTGACCGCGTTCTTGGACTTGAAAGCGGTGCTGATGATTATGTAATAAAACCCTTTGAGGCAATCGAGCTTGTAGCAAGAATAAAGGCATGTCTCAGGCGTACATCTGTTCATTCCCTTGAAACTTTAACAGCCGGTGAAATAGTTGTAGATGTAGCTAAAAGGACAGTACTTGTTAGAGAGAAAAAGATTGATTTAACACCGAAGGAATTTGAACTATTATGCCTTTTAATAAAAAACAGGGATAAGGTACTAAGTCGTGATTTCATAAGAAACGCCCTCTGGAAGGATGCCAGGAAATTGTATTCATGGTCAAGGGTGATAGATGTACACATCCAGCATCTGCGAGCAAAGATAGAGATGGATCCTTCAACTCCTGAGTATATAATAACCATACCGGGGGTGGGTTACAGGTTTGTTGTGCCAGAATAGAGAAATAGTTAACCGCTTTTTTTCTGAATCACATAATGATTTAAAGTTTGTTCTATGGTATGATGTATATTAGTAGTAAGTATTTCTATTTGGATCCTGAAATAAAATCAGGAGAAGAGGGTTTTTTTGTGTTGTGCTGAATTTTGTTTCAGTGCTGTAATGTTCCAGGAGGGGTCTTCCAGTGATCAGCTTTACAAAAAATTTACATCCATTGACATACCATTTACTCGTTAATATGTGAAAATGTAATAGTAGGTGTTCTAAATCTGAAAGTAACAGTTAATCAAAAGGGAGGTGTTCTATGGAACTTAGTAGAAGAGAGTTTATCAAGGCCTCCGCAGCTGCCACTGCACTGGCAATGGCAGGGCTACCGGTTGAGGCTATTGCTGAGCCTTCAATCAGCTATGGAAGGGCTCAGTGTCGATTTTGCGGGACAGGCTGTACGGTGCTTGCAGGAGTTAAAGACGGAAGAGTAGTGACAGTGAAAGGTGATGCAGACAGTCCCATAAATTTTGGCCGTCTCTGCATGAAGGGTTATTCATTGCCTCATATCATGTACGGTAATGACAGGCTTACAAAGCCGATGGTCAGGCAGCCTGATGGGTCTTTTAAAGAGGTATCATGGGAAGATGCCATTGAACTGATTGCTGATAAATTTGCCGAGCTAATAAAAACTTATGGCCCGGATAGTGTGGCCTGGTATGGTTCAGGCCAGAATACTACACAGGAGGCATTCGCAGCGAACAAGCTCTTCAAAGGGATTATCGGCACAGCCAATGTGGAAGGTAATCCAAGACTATGTATGGCTTCTGCAGTGGGTGGGTATCTCAATACCTTTGGAGCAGACGAACCTGCAGGCACATATGATGACTTTGATACAACGGATTGCTTCTTTATTATAGGTTCAAATACTGCAGAAAATCATCCCATGCTGTTCAGAAGAGTCATCGACCGTAAGAGTGCCTATCCAGACAGGGTGAAGGTAATAGTGGCTGATCCCCGGTACACTCCAACGGCAAGGTATGCTGACCTCCATCTTAAATTCCGGCCTGGTTATGATATGTATCTTCTTAATGCAATGGCCTACGTGATCATAGAAAAGGGTCTTGTGGATAAGGAACATCTGAAGTACTGTACATTCAGGAAAGGCCTGAAGACCAAGGGAGATTTTGTTGATTTTGAGGCATACAAAAGATTTCTTTCAGATTATGCCCCTGAGAAGATAGAGGGGCTTGTGGGTGTGCCTGCCTCAGATATAAGAAAGGCAGCCCAGTGGTTTGCAAGAAAGGGCCATCCTACTCTGAGCATCTGGACCATGGGAATAAATCAACGTACCAAAGGGGTACAACTGAACTGCCAGTTGCACAACCTGCATCTGTTGACCGGAAAGATTGGAAAGCCAGGATCGGATTCACTATCCCTAACAGGGCAGCCCAATGCCTGTGGTGGCACCCGTGAGCAGGGAGGACTTACGCATATCCTGCCAGGCCACAGGGCTGTGGTAAACCCGAAACACAGAAAGGAGATAGCAGATATCTGGGGTGTGAAGGTAGAATGGATGCCAAAGAAACCCACAGGCCCTGCTGTTAATATGTTTATGAGGCTTAGAGAAGGCAAGATAAAGGCTATCTGGATAAATACCACAAACCCTGGCCAGAGTCTTCCAAATGCAAGCATATACCGTGAGGCAATGAAAAAGGCCTTTACAGTGGTTAGTGATATTTATCCCACAAGGACAACAGAACTTGCCACAGTTGTTCTTCCTTCTGCCATGTGGGTGGAAAAGGAAGGTGTGATGGGACAGACAGACCGGAGGTCCCAGTTTATCCCCAAACTCATAGACCCACCAGGTGAGGCAAGGTCTGATTTCTGGCAGATAAAGGAAATAGCAAAAAGGATAGCAAAGAAGCTTGGCAGAAAGACCCGCTATAGAGTAATCGATCCGATGACAGGTAATGTAAAAGAGGTTAGAGAGGTCTATGGCCTGGGCTTTGAGACCGAAGAGGAGGCATGGAATGAGTACCGTCTCTGCACCAGGGGACAGGATGTGGATCTCTGGGGTGCCACCTATAAGAAACTGAAGGCACATGCTGGTGGTATACAATGGCCATGTCCGAGCACAGAATTTGACAACAGAGGGACTGCTAAACGCTACATTTCAAAGGATTATGCTGAAAGGGTGTTTGGCACAACCACAAGAAGATACAAGACTGGCTATGTGACCCTGTATGATCAGCATCTTGAGGAAAAGGGACTTCCAGGTCCTATTAATTACTATGGCCATCACCCGTTCCATAAAGGCTCTGACGGAAAGGCAATTATCAGGGTTCTTAAAGCAGGTCTGGATTATGAAATGCCTGATGCAGACTATCCCTATGTGCTTAATACAGGAAGGGTGATAGAGCACTGGCACTCAGGTACTATGACCATGCGAGTGAAACTGCTCAGGGAGATGAACCCCCATGCCTATGTGGAGGTTTCTCCTGAGGATGCAAGGTCTCTCAATGTTAAAAGTGGTGAGAAACTCAAGATAGTTTCAAGAAGAGGAGAGATCGTTCTACCTGTCTGGATTACAGACAGGGCAAGACCAGGAATGGTGTTTGTTCCATGGTTTGATGAAAACAAGCTGATAAATCTTCTTACTGTGGATGATCCCAAGAGCTGGTCAGGTGCTGGAGAGCCTGACTTTAAGGTATGTGCTGTAAGACTTATAAAGGTGTAACCCCTCCCATATTCTATTTATCCCCTCTCTCCTAAAGGAGAGAGGGGACTTTTATCAATGGAGATGTCTGTCCAATAGGTGCAATTGAATATAGATTTACAAGGAGGAGCTAAGATGCCAGTAGCAGGAGCAGTAGTTGTGCCAATAAGAAAGGATTATGAAGAGATGGTTGTTGAGAAGCTCAATGGATTGGCATCCGTTACAGTAGAAGGGGCTGGAGACAAGGGGATTGCCATTGTACTCGAGGCAGAAACTGCGGATAAATTGAGAGAGATTTCAGAACAGATCAATCAGTGGGAGGAGGTGATAGGGTTTGAATTGGTTTACTTAAACTGGGAGTAGGGCCTGTACTGGACATTCGGCATTAAATACTCAATACTAAAAAAAGGAGGTGTCTATGAAAAGAGGTTTATTATTACTGATAACGGTCTGTCTGGTATTTTCTGCTACACTGGTCTATGGTGCATATAATCCGACAGACCCATGTATCAGCTGTCATGATACAGTCACACCTGGCATAGTTAAGCAGTGGCAGGAGTCAAAGCACAGTAAAGTTGGTGTGAAATGCTATGTCTGCCACAGGGCTAAGGATGATGACCCTGCAGGATTTGATCATAATGGTTACAGGGTAACCGCTCTTGTCACACCAAGGTACTGCCAGAGCTGTCATCCAAAACAGGTAAAGGAGTTCAAAGAGAGCCTTCATTCTGCAGCAGGCCTCTTTTCTCTGTCCTCTTATGCAATCTCCGAAGGTGAAAGGGTCACAGCGGATAATATCACGATAGGTAAAAACAAGAACTACAAGACAAACTTCTCCCGTGAGACTGCAGAGGCGGGGTGTCTTCACTGTCATGGGACAGTAATAAAGGTTGGAAAGGATGGAAAACTGATCAACTGGCCAAATAATGGGATGGGTCGCTTTAATCCTGATGGAAGTGTGGGTACATGTACTGCCTGCCATACAAGGCATGCCTTCAGCGTAGCTGAGGCGCGCAAGCCCGAGGCATGTGGACAATGCCATCTTGGCCCCGACCATCCTCAGGCAGAAATTTATGAGGAAAGTAAACACGGTGCAATTTTTGCTGCCAAAGGCGAGCACTGGAACTGGGATGTTCCACCAGGACAATGGGGCCCCGAGGATATTGAGGCTCCAACCTGTGCAACCTGTCATATGAGTGGGTTCGGTGGTGCAGTAGAGAGTACACATAATGTGAGCGCCAGACTGAAATGGGAGCTGGAGCCTGCATTTTCCTGGCCTACTTCAGAGAAGTATCTCAAGGGAGATGAAAAGTTCTCTATAGATCCGGAGATAGCTCAGAGGTATGAAAAGATGTATGATTTGCCTGAAGGCTCCCTCAGAAAAGTTGCAACAGGGCTACCCAACCCATTTGCTATTGCCAAAAAATTTGCCCCTGAGATTTACAAGGCCTATGTTGGTCCTGGCAAGTGGTGGGAAAAGGGCGATACCCGCTGGGACGCACTACAGGGTGATGCAAGGCGTTCTCCAGAGGCAAAGAGGGCGGATATGGTGAAGGTATGTACCCAGTGTCATTCCTCTTCATGGGTGAATGGAGAGCTTGCAAAGGCGGAAAAGGTGATTGATGTCTACAATGCGGTGGCACTTGGTATAAAGAAGAAATACTATGACCCTATCAAGAAGGAAGGCCTTGACAAAGAGATCAAATTTAATGGAAAGAGTGAGGTTGATACACTCTGGCATGAGATATGGCATCATGAAGGGCGTCGCTGGAGGATGGGTGCCTTTATGCAAGGGCCTGACTATGCGCTCTGGCACGGTTCTTATGAGATGACAGTTGATGGTGCTGAGATGGCTAACTGGCTTGATGAACTGAGAACCAGGGCTGCAGTAAAGAAGAAACTTGGATTGAAGTAAATCACAAAGGGCGGGCACAGGGCGGCCTGCCCTTAATTTTCCCACATTTTTTATCATCCCTTTGAACATCCTTCATATTATATGATTTAAATCATGGTAATCACTCACCAGTTAAATGTTATTTTATAGCAAATATATATTTATTCATTAAAGATGGAATCTGAGTTCTCAGAGCAGATAAGAGTCTGTACATTTTGATCGTATGTCGACCATTGGTCAGACTATCCACTAATAATTTACAGGGAGGTGCTATGCATGAGTAACAGAGGCATAAGAAATCTCTTTATCTTTGGAAGTCTGTTCTTCTTTGCTATTTTTGTTGCCCTTACTGTTGATACCATGAAGAAGGTTGACAAAAGGGTTCCAGAGATAACAGAGGAGGTTGATGCGGGCAAGAAACTATGGCATAAGTATGACTGTATTGGTTGTCATACCATTCTTGGGAATGGTTCCTATTTTGCTCCTGATCTCACAAAGATAACTGTTAACAAGCCAGAAGGGTATCTTGAGAAGTTTCTTGTCAATCCAAGAAAGGTAAAACCAAGTGCAGCCATGCCCGTCCTGGGGATTACGCCTGATGAGGCAAAGAAACTGGTTGCCTTTCTTGACTGGGTATCAAAGGTGGATACCAATGGCTGGCCACCCAAACCTGTGCTTGCCAAATACAGTATGCCACAGGTGCCGGGTGTTACTGTGTATGAGAAGTATAATTGCAAGGCCTGTCATATGATAAGTGGTGTAGGAGGTACCTCAGGGCCTGATCTGACACATGTGGCATCAAGAAGGTCTGATCCGGAATGGCACAAGCAGCATATCAGAGATCCTCAGAGTGTGGTTCCTGACTCTGCTATGCCGCCTTTTCCTCAGATGTCAGAAGAAGAACTGAATCAGCTTGTTGACTATTTAATAACACTCAAGTAAGGAGGTGTTATCAAGATGAAATACGAAAGTCAGAAGATAGCACAGAATTTTTATACCTTTGCAGTAGTTCTCTTCCTTGTGCAGGTGCTTGTCGGGATAATAGCAGCACTGCAGTTTATCTGGCCCGACTTCTTTCCGCTGAAGTTCAACATAATCAGGGATCTACATATCAATGCCCTGGTGGTATGGCTTCTTATGGGATTGATGGGCGCTACATACTATGTGGTTCCAGAGGAGTCGCAGAGTGAGTTATGGAGCATTCCCCTTGCGAAGTTTCAGTTCTGGGCTACTGTTGTTGCAATAACTGCCGTTGTGCTCGGTTATATCTGGATGGGCTTCGATCCGCAGGCTAACAAATATATAGCAGGCACTCTGCTACTTAATGAAGGCAGGGAATATATTGAGGCACCACGCTGGGCTGACTGGTTGATAGCCCTATCAGTAATACTCTTTCTCATCAACAACTTCATGACCATGTACAAATCGAAACGCTGGACAGGGATACAGGGAACCCTTCTTGGCGGACTCACCTTTCTTGCCCTTATGTATCTGCCAGGGATGTTCTATACAAAAAGCATGGTCAAGGATCAGTACTGGTGGTGGTGGGTAATTCATCTCTGGGTTGAAGGTGCCTGGGAGGTTATTGCTGGTGCGCTATTAGCCTTTATGCTTATGAAGGTCACCAATGTTGAGCGCCATGTGGTTGAGAGATGGATGTATGTGGAGGTTGCCCTTGTGCTGTTCACCGGCATACTTGGTACAGGACATCACTACTACTGGATTGGTACCCCTGAATACTGGCTGTGGGTTGGTGGTATATTCAGTGCCCTTGAGCCTATACCACTTCTTGTAATGGTCTGGGATGCTTTCAGAACAACAAGAACCCACAGAGTGGTCAGCAATCGTCTTGGACTTTTCTATGCCACTTCTCATGCTATCTTCAACTTTGTTGGTGCCGGGCTCTGGGGTGTGATACATACACTGCCTCAGGTGAATAAATGGACTCATGGCACCCAGATTACTACAGCCCACGGGCACCTTGCCTTCTATGGAGCCTATGTGCTGCTCGTCATGTCCATGATCTATATAACACTGCCTCTCATCAGGGGTGCAGAGAACTTCAATACCTCAAGGGGCTACCGTTCCTTCTGGTGGATGACCATATCAATGATCTTTATCGTCCTTACCCTTACAGGTGCAGGAATGGTGCAGACCTATATGGAGAGGCTTGTGGGGCTTGATTATGTGACAGTAAAGGCCAATTACAACCTCTGGTTCTGGATATTCAGGGCAATATTTGGCCTTGGTTTCCTTTATGGTGTAACACTCTTTGTGATTGACTTCTTCAAACTTGGCAGGGAGCCTGTGGAGGCTGTAGCTACAGAGCCTTCAGAGACAACGGTATAGAATTCAATAGGGGAGGCGTTCAGCCTCCCCATTATTCTTACTTCATAAAGCGTTTCTTACCTGCTCAAGAAATTTCTTTACATCGTAACCGTCAAATTCCCATTAGCGCCTTTCTCTGTGTTCGAAAATCAATTGCTCTGCGAATCATCTTTACCTCGTACTCAATCCTGAACGCCGGGGCTTTGTCGTATATAAGTTGTCCCTTTCTGAATATCTCCTCATTCTCGTCCTGTTCAGCACAAGAAGGTCAATATCACTTCTTTTAAGGGCTCTGCATAGCTCTGTGTGAAGTTTAATGAACCTCTCCCCAGAATAAGGGTTCATATAGACAGCTATATCAAGGTCACTTAAAGGACCCTCTGTGCCCTCTGTAACAGAACCAAAGAGGTAACAGAATATCACCTCAGGAAAATCTTCAAAAGCCTTTAAAATCCGTTCCTTCATGGATAGTATTTTATCATAATCATTTATAACCATATCTCTCGAAATGCACATCAAAGGCAAATGCCTTTCTAATGCTCTTTTCTTTCATTATTGTCAGGGATGTGGCATCTACAAAGGATATCTTCCTGTCCTTGATCTGAAAAAAGAGTTTAAGGGATTTTCTGAAAAGGCCTTCTGTAACAAAGATTATCTCAAACAGGCCTGTTGCAATACCCTCTTTAATTGTATCTGAAAACATGAGAGATGCCCTGTAGCCAAGCCTCCTCCTTATAAGTGTAACCGTTTCAGCGAACACCATGTCAGACAACAAAAATTCATATCTTTTCTTTAAGAGATTGTTGTATATTTTTACTGCCCTTTCATGGTTTATATCACCACTGTCTGTAAGGGCATAAAAGGCAGATGTATCTATGAATACCCTTCTATCCATCAATACAGTTCTTCATCATGTTTTTCAGATGTTCTATTATGCGGACCTTTGCCGATTCCAATTAACTTACGGGCAATCTCTTTCCGGTCTTTTCTAAGGTCTCTTTCGTTCAAAGGATGATAAATTCCAAGAGGTTTACCCCTGCTTGTTATAAGAATATCTTCCTTCTCTTTTGAAACCTTTCCAAAAAGGGCCTTGAATTCCTTTACACTTAACACCTTCATTGTAACACCTCCTTTGTGACACTTTATTATAACATTTTTGTTTATGATTTGAATCATAACAATTTTGATAAAAGTCAGGTTATAAATAAACATGAAAAGAAGCAGAAAACTACACCTTTTGAGAAGGCTTTCACAGGCTTTGTTTCTTGCCTTTTTCCTCACCATGCCCCTGTTCAATATACTCCGTTATGACTCTGACAGTAAAGAGTTATACATCCTTGGGAAGGTCTGGTCTCTTGGTATTACAGATGCATTGAACAATGGTACGCTTTATGGTTCAGGAGAGGTGGCACTGATGATCATCCTGAAGGCGATAATTCCATGGCTTCTGGTGCTTGCCTTTTTTCCTGTAATGGGTGCAATATTCGGGCGGTTCTTCTGCGGGTGGTTATGTCCTGAAGGTTTTCTCTTCGAGTTTGCCGATTATCTGAACCGGAAAATTCTTGGGAGGAGATCACTTCTTGGAAAGAATAATGCTACAAACAATGCGGATCTGAAAGGAAGGGGTTTATTTGCGATTCTTGCCATCCTTTTCTATCTGACAGTGCCTCCTCTGATAGGTGCACTTCTGAGTGGTTATTTTATTGCTCCTTCAAGGATATGGAGAGAGATAACAACCTTACAGCTCTCTACAGGTCTCGCTGTCGGAATGATCGGTGTTACTCTATATATAATCATTACCTCGATTTTTGTAAGACATATCTTCTGTAAATATGTATGTGCACCAGGGCTTATGCAGATGCTCTTCGGGTGGTTCAGCCCGAAATCCTTAAGGGTTGCCTTTGACAGGAAGAATTTTTCCCGCTGCACTGATTGCAGACGCTGCGAAAGGGTCTGTTTCATGGGTGTCAAGCCCAGGTCTACAAAGAAGGAGATTAACTGTGTGAACTGTGGAGAGTGCATCACTGCATGCAGGGAGGAACTTGGCTCAGAAGGGGGACTGTTTTCATTCAGTTTTGGAGGTGTCACCGCCAACCATCACGACACGGAAGTTCCAATACCTTCAACTTCCCAAAAAGTTCATAATCCTCGATCAAGAGACATTTCCAGCCATTGGTGTGTAAAATAAATTTGATAAGACCTGGATAAGGCGGGGTGCTAAAGAAAAATAAAACAGTAAGCAGTAAGCTGTAAGCAGTGAGCGGTGAGCTGTCAGAAGGCTCCATTGAAAAATCCTTGATTTTTGGGGCAGAGAGGTGGTTCGTCATCCCATTGATGCAATAGGATTTAAAAT
>JALUSH010000165.1 GCA_027016675.1 Thermodesulfovibrio sp. | reverse complement strand
CTGTAATTATTATCTATTAAAAACAATCTCTATTATCTCGTTTATATTTCTAACACCTACCAATTCCATTGACGACTTGCCTTCAATGCGCTGTCTGTTTACCTCTGGTAGAACAACCCTTTTCATACCTGTCTTTTCAGCCTCTTTTAATCTTATCTCTGGCTGAGCAACAGCCCTTACCTCGCCAGAAAGGCCTATCTCACCGAAAAACAATGTATCATAATCAACAGGTATCTCTCTGAAGGAGGAAACAATAGATACAACTACCGGCAGATCCACCGCAGTCTCAATCAGTCTCAACCCTCCAACCACATTTATGTATATATCTGTCAGTCCCAGTTGCATCCCGGCTATTTTTTCAAGCACGGCAACAAGCAGGTTAACCCTTTGCAGGTCAACCCCTATAGATGTCCTCCGCGGCATACCAAAGGCAGTAGGGGTCACCAGGGCCTGAATCTCCACCAGGAGAGGACGTGTACCCTCAATGGTAGAGGCTATGGTTGTACCTGCCACAGCGTGCTGTCTTTCTCTCAGGAAGATCTCTGAGGGATTAATGATTTCCCTTAAACCCCTGTCTGTCATTTCAAATATGCCAATCTCATTTGTGGAACCAAACCTGTTCTTGACAGCCCTCAGGATACGAAATGATAGAGAACGATCTCCTTCAAAATATAAAACAGTATCAACAATATGCTCCAGCACCCTTGGACCTGCCAGTGCCCCCTCCTTTGTAACATGACCGATTATGAATATAGGAATATTGCTCCTCTTAGCACACTCCATAAGCCTAGCTGAACATTCCCTAACCTGCCCAACTGTGCCAGGCGCAGATGTCATTTCCCTGGAATATATTGTCTGGATAGAATCAACAACCACTACCTGTGGCAAAAAACACTCAATTGCATTTAAAATATCCTCTAATTTTGTCTCTGACAGTAAAAGAATATTCGTGGAATCAATCCCCAGCCTTTCTGCCCTGAGTTTCACCTGTGAAAGAGATTCTTCAGCCGATATATACAGGCCTGCACCACCTGTATTTCTGACAACCCCTGAGACAGCCTGAATCAGGAGTGTTGATTTCCCAACACCAGGGTCCCCTCCTATCAGAATTAAGGCTCCTGGCACCACACCTCCACCAAGCACCCTGTCTAACTCTGCTATAGAGGTAGAGAACCTGAACCCCTCAGAAATGGTTATATCAGATAATTTTACAGGAGCAACTGAGGAGTCTTCCTTGAGGGGTGTCCTTTTTTCCATTCGTTCTTCAACAAAACTGTTCCATTGACCACATTCAGGACATTTCCCAAGCCACTTAATTGAATTATATCCACAGTGCTGACAGATAAATATGGTCTTCTCTTTTGCCATGATATTTAAACCCCTAAAATACCCATTCCCCTCCCGGGGAAGAATGCCTTCTGGATTGATTTGTCCATGAACTCCTTTGCCTTTCTTGCAGCCTCCAGTACAGAGTCATAATAACATAGATAGGCTGATAGGGCTGAAGAAAACACACACCCTGTACCATGATACTCACCCCTGTAACGTCGAGATTCTATTTTCTGAAATAGATTTCCATCATAATAAAAATCAACAGTGGCATCACCACTGCCCTTCTCAAAAAAATGCCCTCCCGTAATAATAACCACATCCACACCAAAGGACTTTATTCTTTTCGCTGCCTCATAAAGGGTGTCCAGGCTTTCTATGTTGATCCCAGAGATTAAAGACGCCTCCTTTATATTAGGGGTTACCACCTTTGTAAGAGGAAGCAATCCCTTTACAACTCTCTTTAGCGTGTCCCTGTCTGTAAGAACCCGGCCTGAGGAAGAAACATAAACAGGGTCAACCACCACTTTAGTGATATCAGCATCTTTTATAAAGTCACACACCACATCTACTATCTCAACTGAATAGAGCATGCCTGTCTTCATGGCTTCTATTTTAATGTCTTCCTTAAGGGTATATAGCTGTAATCTTACAACTTCCTGAGATAAAGGGCATATATTCTTTACACCAGTTGTATCCTGTGAGGTAATGGCAGTTATCACTGTAAGGCCGTATACTCCAAGGGAATGAAATACCTTCAGATCAGCCTGGATACCAGCACCTGCGGTGGGATCAGATCCACCAATTGAAAGGGCGGTTTTCATTGTATCTTTACTTCAATATAATACTTACTCCTGAGATTCTTCACCCATTCTTTTAAAGCCTTGTTGAACTTTTCCTCATAAATGATCTCTCTGACTTTGTCCCTCAGGGACTGTCCGGGTTGTATCTTCTCCTGCAGATAAAGGATATGCAATCCCCTTCCAGACCAGAAGGGCTCACTGTATTGTCCCTCTTTTAATCCCTGCACCACCTTTAAGAATTCTGGAGCAAGGTCTTCTTTTTTTATAAATCCCAGGTCACCACCCCTTGAGGCATTTGGACCTTCTGAGTATCTCAGGGCAACTGTGTCAAAGGGTTCACCCTTTTTCAAATGCTCCATTATTGTTTTTACCTTCTCAAGGATTCTCTTGTTGTCCTCAGGAGACAGTTTTGCAAGAAAAATCTGTCTCAGTCTATATCCCTCCTCTGACGAACCTTTGTTTTCTTTCAGGTAGGCATCTATATCCTCATCAGTCACTATTATCTTACTTGCTACTGCAAGATTAATGGCCTTTGAAGCAAGTATCTGTTCATATATCCTCTCCTTATACTCATCATAGGTAAGTCCCTGAGCCTCTATTGCCTTTATGAACTCCTTCTCATTCAATCCATACTTGTTCCTTATCATTGCTATAGACCTATTCACTTCAGATTCTGTAACATTTATATCCATCTTCTTGGCCTCATTGAGTTGTACCTTGAGGTCAATCATTTTCTCCAGATATTGATTTTGCAACCTTTCAAGGACAGCCTTCTTCTCTGCAGGTTTTAATCCAGCAATCTTATCGGAAAACTCAAACTCCATACTCTTGTACAACTCACTCCAGGTGATAACATCCCTGCCCACAACAGCTACAATCCTGTCAATAACTACTGCTGCCACAGAGTATCTGGTAAAGACAAGCAATAATATGATTAATAGAGCTTTTTTCATCTCTTCTCCTTAGTAGTAAATAATCTATATTAGTGTTAGATCCTCTACTGATGAGGCAATGATAAATATCTTAATATTATTACTTCCCTCATCCACAGGGAATATATAAAATCCCTTGCCTTTTAGAGGTTGGCTTTCAAGAAAAAACCCCTTGTCCCATGGCAATTCACTGTCAACATAACCAAGGACGGTCTCTTTATCTTTAAATTTAACAAACACCTTCCTTGCCTTGATGCCCTTCTTATCATATCTCTTTTTTTCTTTATATCCTGGATCTCCCTCAAAGGATCTAACAAAAAATACAGCCTTTAGCTCGTCCATCTCTGCTTTTATATGCCTTTCTGTCTTGTATTCTTTAATTTCAACATAGTCTGCGTTCTCGGAAAAGGAGCGGATATACCCCTTTTCTACTCTCCCGTCTTTATATCTAAGAACGACTTTTTCCATCATTCTATATTTATTTTAATATTTGCCTTCTTTTTCCTCTCTGCAATAAGATGCGCAACAGTGGCCTGCCTCTGCTGTGCAAGAAGCTCCCTTTTTATCAGATCTCTTGCTTCCTCATAACTCATTACCTTCTCTGGTTCTCTGTCCTTCACCCTGAGAATATAGTATCCTTCCTTACCCTTATAGGGCCCACCGTACTGACCTTTCTTCAGTTTTTTCAATGCCTCTTTTATTTCACTGCTAAAGGTATCTGGTTGTGCCCATCCATAATCAGTAACTGCAGCCTTCTTCTCAGCCTCCAATCTGTCGGCCACTCTGTCAAAATCAGTATCCTTTTTCAACTCATTCATTATCTCTCTTGCCTCATCCTCTGTATTAACCTGAATTAGCCTTACATAAACCCTCTCGGGTTTTATATACGGAGTTGGTCTATTTTTATAATATTCCTTCATCATCTTCTCTGTAATCTTATCTTCTGGTACAAGGGAGGATATTAGTTTTCTTATTACAAGGGAATCCCTTGTCTGTTCTCTGTATTCCTGTTCTGTCATGTTCATATCTTTAAGAAATTTATTTAATTTCTCATCTCCCACAGAACTCTTTATCGACTCTACCGTCCTGTTCAATTCCTCCTCTGACACCTTAATTCCCTTTTCTCTGGCAATTTGAAGAAGCAACTTTCTTCCTATCAGTTCATTAATTACAGCGTCTCTTAACTCCTTTTTATTAATAGTGATTCCTGTTGTCTTGTGTGACAGGAGTCTCTGTTTAAGTTGCATCTGAAACTCATCCATACTTATCTCTTCACCATTCACTACTGCTGCGGGTTTTTTTGAACATCCTGATAGGAAAAATATGGTTACTATTATTAATGAAACAAATATCCAGCCTTTTACTGTATTATTCACCCACTACCTCCTAACATATCCTTGGTAATTGTTCCCCAGGGAGCATCTCCACAACTCTTGTTCCACCAAGTCTGGTCTTCAAAAGCACCTTTTCAGAAGGGGTGTCCAAGACCCTCCCTATAATTCTTGCATCCCTGCCATAGGGATGACTATGAAGGATATCAATTATACATTCTGCCACATTATTGCTTACAAATGCAACAAATATACCTTCATTTGCCACATAAAGAGCATCAATGCCAAGAATCTCACATGCCCCTGCAACCTGCGGATTCACTGGCAGGTCTTCCTCGTAAATTTCTATACAGAGAGAGCTTTCAATTGCCATCTCTTTTAAGGTAGTTGCCACCCCCCCTCGTGTAGGGTCTCTCAAGGCATGTATCTCAGCACCGTATCTGTTAAGTATCTCAGCCACAATCCCATTCAGTGGCCTTGTGTCACTAATTACAGGGGGAGAGAATGACAACCCATTACGCTCTGCCATTACAGCAATCCCATGGTTGCCAATCGTTCCACTTACTATAATCCTGTCATCTATCTTTATATTTGACGATGATAAATTAACGCCCTCACGCACAACTCCAATGCCTGATGTGTTAATAAAGATTCCATCACCCTTACCCTTGTTAACCACCTTGGTATCTCCTGTTACAATTCTAACACCTGCCTCTTCTGATGCCTCTCTTATGGACTCGAGCACCTTTATAAAATCTGATATGGGAAAGCCCTCCTCGATTATAAAGCCAGTAGAGAGCCACCTTGGTTCAGCCCCAACCATAGCAAGATCATTGACCGTTCCAAAAACTGCAAGTTTTCCAATGTCCCCACCTGGAAAGAAGATAGGAGAAACCACATAACTATCAGTAGTAAAGGCAAGCGTGTGACCTTTGTATGATCCGAGATCAATGGTAGCTGAATCATTGAATACCTTCATGCCTGTGGCAGGGGCAATAATATCATGTATAAGCTCGTACATCACCTTCCCACCACTTCCATGGGCAAGCAATATGGTTTCATTCTTATGGTTCATAATAACTACCTTTATAGGCCTGCTGTTTTAAGATATAAACAGTCTCTCTTGATTATGTATCATTCTTTAGAATAGTAATCTATTATACAAAAACGGATGTTAATTTATGTCTGCAATCTTGGTGTCCAAAATAAAAAAACAGTAAACAGTGAGCGGTAAGCAATGAGCAGGAGTTGAAGAGTGGATGGGGGCAGAGTAATCCTGTGGATTGCATTATTTTTTATGAGATGCCATGCCTTGTTTCTATGCATTTTGGACAGAAACGACTGGATATATATTCTTTTGTGATATAATACAGATAATTGCTAAGAGTTATGAAGAAAAATGTAACAATAACATGCTTTATATTGTGGATAACTTTTGTCTCCAGCAATGCCTCTGCTAACCCATGGGCTATAGAAGAACTGAGAGGTAGAACTGCACCTGACTTTTTGCTTAAAGATCTCGGAGGTAAACCCTTCAGGCTTTCGGATTACAGGGGAAAGGTCATATTATTGAATTTCTGGGCAACCTGGTGCCCTCCCTGCAGAGAGGAAATGAAGAGTCTTGACAGTCTGTATAAAAAATTTAAAAATAATAACCTGATTATATTTGCAGTCTCACTTGACAGAACCCCTGAGAAGGCAAAGAGTTTTATTAAAGAGTTGTCTCCTTCCTTTCCTGTAGTGTATGATTACAATGCTATGGTATCAAAAAAATACAATGTCTTTTCCATACCTACCACATTCTTGATTGACAGGAAAGGCAGGATAGTGGATATCTTCTTTGGTGAACAGAACTGGACATCTAAAAAACTGATACAAAAGATCGAGGGGCTATTATAGTGGCTACTCCAATAAAAATCAAAATTGGACATCTCTGTTTGAAGGCAGAACTCTATGACACAGATACAGCAAAGGGTATCTTGTCTATACTGCCTTTCAGGGGAAGATTTAATGTATGGGGAGATGAGTTCTATTTTGAGGTTCCCTACAAAGCCACCCTTGATCATACAGCTACAACCACGGTCAAAATAGGGGATATTGGCTACTGGCCACCTGGTTCTGCAATTGCCATCTTCTTTGGGCCCACCCCTATAAGCTCCGGAGCAGAACCAGTTCCTGCAAGTGAGGTGAATATCATAGGGCGCATATTAGACGACCCAAGAGAACTTATAGAGGTAAAATCCGAAGAAGAAATAATGATTGAAGTGGGCTAATATCTATCTTACAGGTTGCTCCCTGAGAACATAAAGGCGTCTTATTGAAACAATATTTGTCAGAAGCGCAAGGGCAATAAGCAGATAATACATCTCATTCAACACAGCTCCTATCATTATAATAAGCATCCTTATATCCCTTCCGAATCTCCAGGTGGTACTTTTCTTTAATTTCAGCAATGTATCGTATTTTGTTGCAGTATAACTCGTAATCAATGTACCTACTATTGCCATATATCCATATATCCATATTGCCGTATTCCCATGATAATTAAGCAGTCCCAGAATAATGCCGAAAACTATTATTGCGTCAGAATATCTATCAAGGGTTGCATCAAACCATGCCCCATATTCGTTATCTTCAAATTTCAGCCGTGCAACCTCACCATCGCATCCATCAAGGATTGAAGAAAACTGAACTAATATTCCACCAAGCAGGGTACTGAAATAACTACCTATGGAAAGCAATACTGCCGAGATTATTGAAACAACAAAACTGATCACAGAGATTGTGTTTGGCTTTATATCTTTATTAACAAGTATCCTGGATATTCTCAGTGATATGGGTCTGTTTATATACCGGGAAACAATACCATCTGTAGGCTTTATGAGCCCCTTTAGTAGATTCTTTTCCGCATGCCTTAATGCCACCTCTGTATCAACATCAAGCCAGAATCTACCCTTTGAGTCAAGAGAAAGAAGTTTGTTCTCCATGGCCAGAACACTCATCGCATCAGTAATACCTTCCCTTCCCCTGTTTATCTCCTCTTCCAGTACAGAAAATATGCCTCTTCCACATAAAAAGATCCCGCAGTCTATCCCATCATATTCACTCAACTGCTTGTTGATCTTTTCTATATGATTATTTCTTACCTTGACCTTTGTTGCATCCTGCAGGTCAATATAGGGTGCTGGATCGAAATCAACCATGAGCACTGCCTCGTCATCTTTAATTTGAATCTCTTTTATATCCTCAATCATGGCAGGATCAAATAGATGATCCCCCATAATGAGAATAAACCTATCATCATCTATATGAGCCTTTGCCTTCAGCAGTGATATCCCATTGCCTTTTTCCCATTCATTGTTTTCTACATACACAATATTTGCATTTAGATCCTTTCCGTCACCCAATATCTCTTTTATTCTTTCAGCAAGGTAGCCCACAACTACAATAAAGTCCTTTATGCCTGCCCTGCGTGCAGAGAGTATGACCCTTTTTATGATGGGTAGCCCAAGCACCTTTTTTGCAGACTTTGGCACACCTGACTCAGGACTCCTCATCCGTTTTCCCATTCCAGCGACTAATATAACAGCCTTCATTTTTACCTTTCTCTCTTGCCTTCAATAAACTCCTCTACCATCTGTCTTGCTATACTGTCAGGATACTGATGAGGAGGATGTTTCATTGTGTAGGCAGATATGGAAAACAGAGGGCCTCCCACCCCTCTATCAAGGGCTATCTTGGCACATCTTATGGCATCTATAGTACACCCTGCCGAATTAGGTGAGTCCTCCACAGATAGCCTGAGCTCAATATTCATGGGCACATCTCCAAAGATACGACCTTCCATTCTTAAGAAACATATCTTGTTGTCTTTAAGCCATGGTATATAATCAGATGGCCCAATATGTATATTCCCGGGTTCCAGGGGTACAGGTAAGACAGACTGCACAGCCTCTGTCTTGGATATCTTTTTTGACTTCAGCCTTTCTCTTGCCAGCATATTCAGGAAATCAGTGTTTCCGCCTGTGTTCATCTGGTAGGTTCTATCAAGCTTCACACCCCTGTCAGCAAAGAGCTTGGCCAGTGTTCTATGGGTAATTGTGGCACCTATCTGGGCCTTGATATCATCTCCTATGATGGGAATACCCTTTTCCTTATATTTTTCAGCCCACTTGGTATCAGAAGCAATAAACACAGGCATACAATTTATAAATGCTACCCCTGCCTCCAGACAGCATTCAGCATAGTATCTTGTAGCATTCTCTGAACCAACAGGACAGTAGTTCAATGCTATTTCTGCCCCACTCTCCTTTAAAACCTTAACTATATCCACTGCCTTTTCTTCTGATACAACAAAGGTCTCATCTTCAGGATAATCCTTCATATGCGGCGCTACACCATCCATTACCTCACCCATCACCACCCTTACACCCATTGATGGAACGTCTCTATGAAACACAGTAGTACAATTCGGCGGAGCAAAAATAGCCTCTGACAGATCCCTTCCCACCTTCCTTTTATCAATATCTATGGCAGCAACAAACTCTATATCTCCAGGAAGATACCCCCCTAAATTCCAGTGCATCAGGCCAATTGCATCCTTCTCGCTTCTGTTTCGATAATAATAAACCCCCTGAACAAGGGAACTTGCACAGTTTCCAACACCAATAATAGCCACTCTGATTTTAGCCATCTTAACACCTCCTTATTGGGAAATTCCTCATCTGCTTTCATAATGGTAATTTTACAGAAATTAATAAGGATATTAAATAATAATATAAAGAGATGAAAATTAACAAATACGAAATGATTCCTGAGGGATGTTATTATATAACCCATTTAAACTTGTTTTGTCAATAGTCGATTCTTGTGTCTACTATAAAATATGATATAATTAGCAGATTATGGTGGAAGGTTCTTATAGCATAAGACTGCCTCATTTTGAAGGTCCCCTTGATCTTCTGCTGCATTTGATAAGGGAAAACAAGGTGGATATATATGATATTCCCATTGCTGAAATAACAAGACAATATCTTGAATACCTGGAACTGATGAAGGAACTGAACCTGGAGATTGCAGGTGAATTCCTTGTAATGGCTGCCACCCTGATACAGATAAAGACCCGTATGCTCCTGCCCGTGGACGAAGATGTCCCTCCTGAAGAGAGAGAAGACCCCCGGATAGAACTGGTGGAGCGCTTATTGGAATATCAGGCCATCAAGGGAGCAGCTATTGTCCTAAATGAGTATCATGAATCATGGCTCGAACATTTCTGGCGACAGCCCTCATTTGAAGGATATGAAGACGAAGAGACCCAGATGGGCCTTTTTGATGTAAACATCTTTGATCTTCTTCAGGCATTCAAAAAGGTTCTTGAAAAGGCTCCACCCGAGGCAGTAGCCCTAACAAGGGAAACACTGACTATTAAGGACAAAATCAATTATATCATTGAAGTTCTCGAGGAGGAAGGAACCATCCGGTTTGACTCGCTCTTCAGGGAAGGGGTGGCAAGAATAGAATTGATTGTCACATTTCTCGCTCTGCTTGAAATTCTGAGGTTAGGAATTGCCAGGGTATACCAGGAAAAAGAATTCGGTCAGATATGGGTTATAAAAAAGGAATTTGATGAGCAGGATAATAATTGATTTACAATCAACATAGGAGGTAATCATGTTTCTTGTAGCACAACCTGGTGA
>JALUSH010000164.1 GCA_027016675.1 Thermodesulfovibrio sp. | reverse complement strand
CTCTAAAATTATTGTTTAGTGTGTTGTTCTAAGCCGATTAAAAGCTGAATGAGGAGAGCATGAAGATCATACGAAATATAGGTCTGAAGGCAAACCTTTTTAAAAATATGAGAATAGGCGTCAGGCTTTTCAGCATGATATCCTTTGTCTTACTCTTGATAATCATAATCTGTGTGTTTGGCATCTTAAAAATTCACAACATGGGTATTGAAACAGAAAGGATAGTCAAAGAAGATATGGTCCTGAGCAAGGTGATTACGGAAATTACAAACAACCAGGCAAAACAGGCCATCTGGCTTGAAAAGGCATTGAGGCATGCCTTGCAAATTGATAAAATGCCGGGTGCGAGAAAGAACTTAAAAATTGCAGAAGCTGAGTTTGAAAAACTCTCCAGTTCAGTCCGCAATGGTCTTAAGGATATGGAGAGACATGTTATTAATAGTACTGTCAATACAGGATCTGAGAAGATAGAAGAGGGGTCAGCAGATATTCTTAAGAAGATAAGGGCCATTAAGAAAAGATATACAGACTATGAGAACTACGCATCTGTGGTTTTCAAATTCCTTGACCAGGGAAATATCATGGCATCGGAAGTACTTGCAAAACAGATGTCAATAGAAGGATATAATATTCATAACGAATTGATTCAAGTTATCAGGAAGATCGAAGGAGATACCAAAACCTCCATAACAATGGTGAAAAGAGAAGGTGATGTAGCTGGAAAGGGGATGGTGATTGTCGGTCTTTCTGCCATATTCTTTGCAATAATTATCAGTCTCTTCATCACACGGAGTATTACCATGCCGTTGAAAAAGGGTATCGAGGCAGCCAGGTACATTGCAAAAGGGGATTTTAGTATATCCATTGAAGTAAACAGAAAAGATGAAACAGGCCAGATGCTCGAAACAATTAATAATATGGTTGAGAAATTAAAGAATATTATCATTGATGTAAAGTCCACGGCAGACACTGTATCACTGGCCAGCCAGGACCTTAGTGATAGCTCGGAAGAAATGTTAAGTGAAATATCAGAGCATACTGTCAGGACATCTCAGATTGCAACTGCATCGACAGAAATGTCACTGACTGTTATCGACATTGCTAATAATGCCACTAATATTGCATCCTTTGCCACAGTACTGCAAGGACAGCAGAAGAGGGAAAAGGCATAGTCGATAAATCAATTGAAGAGATCAAAGGGATCGCAAGTAAAGTCGGGAGTTCAACAGCACTGATGACATCCCTTTCTGACCGTTCTGCAGAGATAGGGAAGATAGTGATTGTAATTAAAGAGATAGCAGAGCATACCAACCTCCTTGCCCTGAATGCTGCAATTGAGGCAGCCAGTGCAGGCAAGTACGGCAGAGGGTTTGCCGTAGTTGCAGATGAGGTCAGAAAGCTTGCTGAAAGGACTACAACGGCAACCTCAGAGATAGGCCTGATGGTTAAAGCTATTCAGAAGGAGGTTAGGAATTATGCATCATCTATGGATGAAGTGACAGACAGTGTAACCCGTGCTGTTGAACTTTCCAATCATGCAGGTGATGCCCTGGAGGGAATCGGATCAGGTGTGAATGAATTGCACTCTATGGTACAACAGATAACAGCAGCAACAGAAGAAATCTCAACTGGGTCAGAGCAGATTAGCAGTGATATAGAGACAATCGCAAACATTTCGAAAGAGATATCCGTGCATTTTGAACAGGTAGCTCAGGCTGCTTCCGGCCTCACAGAACTCTCCACAAAACTCACTGAGGTGGTAGGGCAGTTCAAGATATAAAGATGGCTTAAGATGGGTTAGACTTTAATTCCGTATTTTTTCATCTTTCTCCATAATGTGGATCTTCCGATGCCGAGAATCTTTGCCACCCTGTCAAGTCTGTAGTTAGCCCGTTTTATGGTGGCAATGATGAGTTCCTTTTCAACCATCTCCAGAGTGGCTGATTCCTCCGATAATTTCCTGGCAATATTCTTTGCAACAAAACATGTCTCATCCAGGGGAAGATGTGATGGAAGTATCGTTTTGCCCTGACAGCGAACAAAGGCATGTTCTATAATATTTGAAAGCTCCCTCACATTACCAGGATAGTCATAATCCATCAGGATATCCATTGCATCCTTTGATATACTCGTTATATCCTTTCCCATCTCATTATTAAACTTGTTTATAAAATGCGAGATAAGCAATGGGATATCCTCTTTTCTTTCCCTGAGAGGAGGAATATGAATTGGAAAAACACGGAGTCTATAATAGAGGTCTTCCCTGAATTTACCACTTCTTACCAAATCTTCAAGGTTCCGGTTGGTGGCTGCAATCACCCTAACATTCACCTTTTGGGTTTTGGAGTCACCCACTTTTTCAAACTCGCCTTCCTGCAGTACCCTCAATAATTTTACCTGCAGGTTAGGACTTATATCACCAATCTCATCAAGAAATATGCTGCCACCATCAGCCACCTCAAACCTCCCTTTTCTTTCCTGGATAGCACCGGTGAAGGCACCCTTTACATGGCCGAACAATTCGCTCTCAAGCAGGTTTTCAGATAATGCTGCACAATTGACCTTTACGAGCACCCTGTCCCTGCGGAGGCTGTTGTAATGAATTACATTGGCAACAAGTTCTTTGCCTGTTCCGCTCTCTCCTGTAATAAGGACTGTTACATCTGTAGGTGCAACCTCTGAGATGAGTTGAGATACATATGATATGGCCTTTGATTTTCCTATGAGTTGCTTCAGGGAAAAATCAAAACCTAAATCTCTGGAAATGTCTCTGATAATGGAGAGGTCCCTGAATATACCGATCCCACCAAAGATAGTACCATCTTCATCACGCATTATACCAAGATAAACACTAACGGGTATTACCCTCTCATCCTTTGTCCTGTACTTCATCTCAAAGTGTGAAGCTGTATTATTTTTAGATGCAATAATAAGGGGGCATTCTGTATCGCAATCACGACCAACGCACACCAGGCTGCAGGGCTGTCCAACAATCTCTTCATCTGAATAACCAAGGATCTCCTTGCCTGCTTTATTAAGAAAGTAGAGCCTCCTGTCAGCCCCTCCTGCGATAGCGCCTTCCACGATTGAGTTTAGGATTATATTACAGTCTGAAGAAATAAAGGTCTTCATATCTTTCTTCATATCTTATTTTAATATAAATAATAATGCATTTTTGGCTTTTATAAATGATATAAAACGTGAGAGGCGATATAAATTAATAAACCGTCCCAGAAATTAGTGTTCTATTTTCTGGGGCTATTTTCAAGGAATCATCATTCCTCTTTTTTCTTTTTATAAGCAGTACAGGTCTATCACTGTAC
>JALUSH010000163.1:4847-10237 GCA_027016675.1 Thermodesulfovibrio sp. | reverse complement strand
GGAAAAAGGAAGAAAAACATGGACGAAAAAGACAATAAAGGTAAAAAAATAGATATCAGAGTATAAATGGAGGCAAAGATGTTCAAGGGTATAAGAACAAAAAAGAAGAAAAAGACAGATACACAGAATGCTGAAAGGCTTCTGCAGCTTGAGCTTTCTGAGATTGAAGAACTCTCTTCACTTCTCATGAGCAGGATTGATGAAAGGGTAAAAAGATTGCAAGCAATTGAAAGGAGGCTTGATGAGAAGATAAAAATCCTTGAGGGATACCTCAGCCGAATAGATGCATATAATGAAAAGGTTGGCCTGTATTATAATGAGAATCCCTATGAAGAAGTTATGGTTCTTGCCAGGAAGGGGCTAAAGGTAGAGGAAATTGCAAGCCTCCTTGATCTTTCCATAAACGAGGTTGAATTGATTATAGATATGAAGGGACAGGAAATATTTTCCCTGTAGCAGATAAATTTTTTTATTTGTATTAATTCGTTGGCTATAGAGAACCTGAGCTCCTCTGTAACCATTTCTGATACCCCATAATTCCTGCTTTCCATATGTAATTTCCATTTAAATCAATATATTATGAAGAATTCTCCAAAAGTCTGAACCTGTCCAAAACAAGCTTCCAAAAGTGTTTTACAAACTGGCATACGAATTGCTTCACATCAGGCATCATGTACAAGGGACTCTACATAGCAGCATCAGGAGCAATGACAAAATATGCAAACCTGACCTTTCATGCCAGAAACATAGCCAATTCTGACACAGCAGGCTACAAAAGAGAGGGTGTGGTATTCAGGTCATTTGCACTTGACACAACAATGCCTGTTTCTGAAAGGGTTTTGAGAGATCCCACTCCCATACTAATAACCGATTATAGTCCTGGGGAGATAATCAGCACAGGCAACCCCCTTGATGTGGCATTAAAAGGGGATGGTTTTTTTGCTCTTGAAGGTAATGTTTATACCAGGAGAGGAGATTTTACCATTGATAGTGAAGGATATCTTATAACAAAGACAGGCAAGAAGGTTCTTGGTACTAATGGTAATCCAATTGAACTGCCTTCAGGAAGTGTTGAGATTACTCAAGAAGGAGAGGTAATAGTGAATGGCAACACAGTGGGTGTACTAAAGGTGGTTGATTTTCCCAGGCCTTATAATCTTTTCAAGCTTGGAGAGTCCATGTATACACCTGCCGCTGGTATCATGCCGGAGGATATTCAGCCTGAGATCATACCAGGTGCAATAGAAGGTTCAAATGTGAAGGCTATATATGAAATGATAGAGATGATGGAGACCATGAGAGAGTTCGAGGCATACCAGAAAATGATAAGGGCCTTTGACGAATCAAGCCAGAAAGCAATAAATGAGATAGGGAGGATTTAGATTATGATTAGGTCATTGTTTATAGCAGCTACAGGGATGGAGGCACAGAAGATCAATATTGATGTGATAGCAAATAATCTTGCCAACACAAACACAGCAGGATACAAAAAGAGCAGGGCAGATTTTCAGGAACTCATGTACCAGGAACTGGCCTCCCCAGGAGCAACCTCTGCAGCAGGCTCCCAGTTGCCGTCAGGCATCCAGATAGGTCTTGGCGTCAGGCCTGTGGCAGTGCAGAAGGTATTTCAACAGGGTGACCTTGTCAAAACCGGAAACTCCCTTGATCTTGCTATTGAGGGAGATGGATTTTTCCAGATTATAAAGCCTGATGGAGAGATAGCCTATACAAGGGCAGGCACCTTTAAGCTGGACAGTGAAGGCAGGATTGTAAACTCAGAGGGTTATGCACTTGAACCGGAGATAACAATCCCTGCAGATGCAATTCAGATAACCATTGGCTCAGATGGAAGGGTGAGTGTAATTCAGCCAGGAAGCAATGTGCCAAATGAGGTAGGGCAGATTGAGATTGCCAAGTTCCCAAATCCAGGTGGTCTTAAATCTATTGGCAGAAACCTCTTTGTGGAGACCTCATCATCAGGTGCACCTACAACCTCAACACCTGGTTCTGATGGGCTTGGTAGCATACAGCAGGGGTTCATAGAACTAAGTAATGTAAACATTGTTGAAGAGATGATCCAGATGATAGTGAGTCAGAGGGCCTATGAGTTGAACTCAAAGGCTGTGCAGGCTGCTGATGAAATGCTACAGGTAACAAATAATATGAGGAGGTAACCCCCGTGTTCCCGTTGATTATAATGCTTGTAATGACCACAGTATGGACGCCTGGGAAGGCAATAAAGGAGTATGTGCAAAAACATTATCCCTGGCCTTCAGTAGAGGTGACAGATGTGATTACTGAAGAAGAACTTCCTCCCCATCCGCCTGAACAGATTATTGTCAGGCGTGGACCTGTGGGAAGAGCAGAATTTCTCTTTGTCTATAAAAAAGGAGTGGTAGTAAAGGTAAGAGCGAGAGTAGAGGTGAAAGACTGGGTTTTAAAAACAGCACGTCCTCTAATGAAGGGTACAGTCCCTGACAGGGATGATCTTTACCTCTCATTGTTGAGTGTAAACAGAATACCACGGGGTGCAATAAAAGAATGGCAGGAATTAGAAGGCAAGATATTGAAAAGGTCTCTCCAGGCAAACTCTGTGATAACTACCACTGTATTGAAGAACAGGCCATTAATAAAAAGAGGGGACAAGGTGCTTCTTATCTACAGGGCAAAGGGATTAAGGGTAACTGCTATGGGAATTGCCAGGGAAAGCGGTGCACTGGGAGATGATATTATGGTTGTTAATCTTGCCTCTAAGAGGTATATCAAAGGAGTGGTTGAAGATGAAGGTGTGGTCAGTGTTTTCCGGTAAGAAAACAGGAATATCCATTCTCTGTGATAGAAGGATATACCTTTTCTTGTTTGTAATTGCCTTGCTGGTGTCGGGCTGTGCCTCTTCTGCCCATAATGTGCCACCACCTTCACCAAGCTATATTGAACGATCTACCAAGGCAGGTTATGTCATGCCGCCATCAACTCCTGGCTCTATCTTTCAGGACAGGGCAAGTCTTTATGAGGATCTACGGGCAAGGAGGTTGAATGACCTGGTCACCGTGCTGATAGTTGAGAAGGTTGCAGGCAGTAAAAAGGCTGAAACAAAGGCTGGCAGAGATTCTTCCTTCGATGCTTCTATAAGTAAATTCTTCGGGGCACCGCTAAATCTAAACCTTTCAAACCTCTATGGGAAGGGAAATACCTTCTCACCTTCAGTTGAAAGCTCTGTAAAGACGGATTTCCAGGGTGCCGGTGAAACCTCTCGTGAGGGTTCCCTCAAGGGTACCATAACTGCCCGCGTGGTGGATGTGCTGCCCAATGGAAATCTTGTTATTGAGTCAAGGAAGGAGATAACCCTTAATTTTGAGAAACAGATACTCGTTTTAAAGGGAATTATAAGGCCTGAGGATATATCTGCAGCCAACACCATCGAGAGTACCAGGATTGCTGATGCCCAGATTTACCTTGTTGGTGAGGGTATTGTTGATGAGAAACAGGCACCTGGATGGCTTGGAAGGTTTATGGACAGGATATGGCCATTCTGATGGAGGTTGTTATGAAAAGGGTTGTGTTCTTGATTGTTTTAATATTTATTATATTTTTTACAACACTACTGTATGCTGAACGAATAAAGGATCTTGCCTTTATAGAGGGCTTCAGAGAAAACCAGCTTGTTGGATATGGTCTTGTGGTAGGACTGAATGGAACAGGAGATAAAGGAGATGCTACACTTCAGAGTATTGCCAACATGCTCACAAGGATGGGATTAAAGGTTGATGCAAAGGATATCAAGGCCAAGGATGTGGCCTCAGTAATGGTAACGGCCACTTTACCACCTTTCCCACGGGCAGGAAGCAGGATCGATGTTATTGTCTCTGCCATTGGTGATGCCAAGAACCTGCAGGGAGGAACGCTGCTCATGACTCCTCTGAAAGGACCGGACGGAAGGGTATATGCCATGGCACAGGGGCCCGTATCCATTGGTGGATTCCAGGCAGGAGGTGCAGGTGCCACTACCCAGAAAAACCATCCCACTGTGGGCAGGGTGCCCAATGGAGCTATTGTAGAAAGGGGAATAGAGATTCCACTGAATCTGCAGCGAGAGATAAAGCTCATACTGAACAGTCCTGATTTTACTGTGGCATCTAATATGACAGAAGAGATAAACAAAACTCTCAATGGTAAATATGCAAAGGCCGTAGACCCCTCAACAGTAATTATGAAGATACCTGATGAATATCAGGGTAATGTGGTGAGTTTGATGACGCTGGTGGAGGCCATTGATGTAAAAACAGATATGCCTGCAAGAGTTGTTATAAATGAGAGAACAGGTACCGTGGTTATCGGAAGCAATGTAAAGATCTCTCCTGTGGCAATTGCCCATGGTGGATTGACCATAGAGATATCAACCCAGTATGGGGTTTCTCAGCCCGAGTCGTTCTCTAAAGGAGAGACAGTGATAGTGCCGCAGACAGAAATAAAGGCAAAAGAACAGGAGGCACATCTTATTGAGGTCTCAGGTACAACACTTGGTGAGGTGGTAAGGGCTTTGAATGCAATGGGTGTGGCACCAAGAGACCTTATTGCAATCCTTCAGGCACTGAAGGAATCGGGTGCCCTTAAGGCTGATCTGGAGATACTCTAAATGAATAACGACGGGTTCATAGGGTCAGTCATCCAGTTAAGGGAAATCAGGGACCCGCAGAAACAGGTAAGGGCGGTTGCAAAGGAGTTTGAGGCACTCTTTATAAATGAGCTGCTTAAAGAAATGGATAAAACTCTATCAGATGGATTTTTTGGAAAGAGCTTTTCAGGCTCTGTCTATCAGAGCCTTTTTGAGATGAGTCTTTCAAGGCTGATTGCTGAGAGAGGTACAGGACTTTCGGATATGCTTGTAAGGGCTTTAAAAAAGGAGATTTATTAAAGTTTTTTAGACGCTGGCCGATATATAATAGTATAGAGGCCAGAAGGCCCTGGATCAAATTATGGTGGAGGTCAGATAATGAAGATCAATGGTGGAAAACTACCTGAGGGACAGGATGTGTATCTCAGGACAGAGAAAACCCAGGGCAGGGAAGCCATAAATGAGGCCAGGAAGGTAGACAAAAGACAGTCAGTCCAGGACAGGGTGGAACTTTCAGGTAAGGCCAAAGAGCTTGATGCACTTAAAAAGATTATCAACGAACTGCCTGATATGAGAGCCAAAAAGGTGGAAGAGATTAAGAAGGCAATAGAAACAGGTAATTATACTGTAGACCCTAACAAGGTTGCCAGCAAGCTATTAGAAGAACTATGACTGAGATCGACAGCTTAATCAGGATCCTTGAAGAGCAATTAAAAGGTTATCAGAATCTCTATAGCCTCTTGAAGCGCGAAAAAGAGGCAATAATCAATTTTTC
>JALUSH010000163.1:0-4837 GCA_027016675.1 Thermodesulfovibrio sp. | reverse complement strand
TTTCCCCTGATGATATCGAAAAGGTCTATAGAGAGAAGGATAGCCTTATTTTACAGCTGAAGCTTCTTGAAGAAGAGAGACAGAGACTGGTAAAAGCACTGCCTTTTTCAGAGGGAAAAAATCTTGGTATTTATGATCTCTATTTACACACAGGTGATGAGAGATTGCCACCTCTCCGTTCAAAACTCCTGAGCCTTCTTCAAGGGATTGAGGAACTCAATGAGATAAACAGAACATGTATTGATCGTGCCACCACCTTTTTGAGGGCCTCTTCTTCCTTTCTTGATGTCTTTTTTACTGAACCCGTGAAGGGTACAGGTACAGTCTCAAGGGAGGCATAACAGTAATGCCAATAATGGGGATCTTTGACATAGGAAAATCTGCAATCCTTTCGAGTCAGATTGCGCTTGATGTAACAGCCAACAATATTGCCAATATAAATACACCTGGTTTTTCAAGAAAAGAGGCTGTGCTTGATATCCCCACTCCTGTAAAGATAGGCGCAGGGTTTATAGGCAGGGGGGTAAGGGTAAACAAGATAAGAAGACTTTATGATAGATTCCTGGAGAACCAGATTCTTCTGCAAAAACAATACCTTGGTAGAGCAGAGGTCATGGCGGATGTATATTCACAGGTAGAGGATGTATTTAATGAACAGCAGAACCCGGGGCTTTCCAGTGCAATGAATGACTATTTTAATGCATGGCATGAGGTTTCTAACAACCCCGATGAGCTGGCACAGCGTACGTCGCTTCTAAAAAAGGCAGAGTCATTGATTAACATAGCCAAAGATACAGAAAGGGCACTTGAGGATTCAAGAGAATTTATCAATGAAGACATAACAGATACAGTGAACAAGATCAACGGTCTTGTTGAGAAGATTGCAGGATTGAATAAACAGATAGTGGAGATCGAGGCTGGTACCTCTCAGGAGGCCAATGACCTGCGAGATAAACGACAGAATCTTATTGGTGAACTGTCAGAGCTTATAGGGTTTTTTACAATTGAAGATGATTATGGCAGGGTTACCATTGTGGCTGGAGGAGTCAATATCGTGGATGGTGAAAGATTTAAGACTTTGAGTACAAGGATAAACTCTGATGGCTCCATGGCTGTAATGTACAATAATGAGGATATCGGTCTTAGACTGAACAGAGGAAGGCTTGCTGGTTTAATTTCCTCTTATAACGAGATCGGTGATACAGTCTTGAAAAGCCTCAGAAAGAGCATCGCATCATTGATAAAAGAGACCAATCTTCAACATCAGCAGGGATATGGATTGGATGGTAACACAGGGAGAGATTTCTTTGGTGGTCTTGATATCTATAGTATTGATTATTCAGATGGTGCCTCTATTACCTCTGCTACCATAACAGACCTGACGCAAATAAACCTGCATGAGTATGAAATACGTTTTACCAGTTCCACTGACTATGAGATATACGACATTGATACAGACAGTGTGATCGCCTCTGGAACCTATACACCCGGAGGAACCATTAGCTTTGATGGCATTGAGATTGTGATAGATAATGATGGAGCAGGTCCGTCTACAGGTGATCGATTTTTTATCAGTTCTATTCATAATGCTATTAAAGACTTTTCATTAAATGTGAGTTCCACTGATGAGATAGCCGCTGCATCTGATTCAAATTCTCTTCCTGGCGATAATACCAATGCCCTCAGGATAGTAGAGCTTTATCAGAACGATGTGGCTGATCTGGGAGGAAGCTACAATGATTTCTATAATGCCATTATCAGTGCCTCTGGTAGTATGAGCAGGGCATCTAAAGACAAGCTGGATTTTGAGGAGAGATTACTTGACGAAATGAATTTCCGTCGGGAGTCTGTTAGTGGTGTGAATCTTGATGAAGAGGCAGCAAACCTTATCAGATTTCAGAAGGCATATGAGGCAGGAGCACGTTTAATAAAACTCACTGATGAACTTCTGGAGGTTATTATCAACCTATGAGAATATCCCATTTCTTGATATATAACAGATTAACATCAGCACTTCAGGAGAATCTAAGGAGGCTGTTTAGGCCACAAGAGCAGCTATCTACTGGGAAAAAGATAAATCGTCCTTCGGATGAAGCTGTGGATATATCCAGAATTATGGACTACAGGGTGAGCATAAAGGATAAAGAACAGTTCATAAGAAACCTTAATGATGCAAAGACCTATCTGGAACTGACTGATAAGGTACTGGAACAGTCCGCTAATTCAATAAAAAGAGCAGAGGAACTGGTAATAACAGCATTAAACGGAGATGAAACACCTGAAAGCAGGAAGATGATTGCTGAAGAGGTGAAACAGTTAAGGGCGCACATGCTCGGACTAACAAACACAAGATTTCGCAGCAGATATATATTCAGTGGCATGTTATATGATAAACAGGCCTTTGACTCTTCAGGTACATATCAGGGTGATAATAACTATATAGAGGTAAAGGCAACATACTACCTTGCTGTTAAAGAGAACCTCACAGGACTTGAGGTATTTTCCTATCAACAGGGGGCTGAGGAGGTTGTTCAACTTGAAGACGGTAGGTATATTCATTATATCCAGGGTGCTGGAACTGAAGTGACCATAGAGATAAGAGACACTGATGATACAACAGTGCTTGATAGTTTTTCCTTTTCAAACACCCTCGAGCAGCTTGACAGGATAAGCGAGGCCCTTGATAGTAATAATACAGATCGTTTAACTGCGCTTTTAAAGACACTGGGACGTTCCATGGATCAGATGCTGTCAAAAAGGGCTGAAGTAGGTGCCAGATTGAACTTTATTGATAATGAACTGGATAGCTTGGATGACAGTATTTTAAAGCTCAGGACAGTGATGTCCAGCACAGAAGATGCAGATATCACAAAGGTAGTCTCTGAGATTGCAAAGACACAACTTGCCCTGGAGGCCCTAAGGCAGAGTGGTTCCAAGGTTATAAGCCAGTCGTTACTTGATTTCCTGGGATAGGCTGATCTATACGATAAAGGTATTTGTTAGTTAGCAGTGGGACTGGTTTTGGGTTGCTTTAACAAATAATCTTCAGGATAATAACAGGAGGCAGGATGCTTATATTGACAAGGAGGTCTGATGAAGCCATACGAATCGGAAATGACATTATTATAAAGGTTATTGAGATAAAGGGAAACCAGGTAAGGATAGGGATTGAGGCACCAGCTGATATGAGAATCTACAGGGAGGAACTTTTTCAAAAGATAGCTGAAGAGAATATCCGTTCCTCAACAACAGACCCCCTCGTTTTTGAACAGCTCAAGGAGGTATTTAAAAAGAAATGATACGGTTTAAAACAACACGATTTGGTGAACTTGAAGTGCCTGAAGAGAGTCTGATATATTTTCCCGAGGGACTGCCTGGTATGAGGAACCAGAAGAGATTTGTGCTTCTGGACTATAAGGATACTGATATAAAGTGGTTACAGTCTGTTGACTCTCCAGAGATAGCCTTCATTGTTATCGAGCCTTTCAGCATCGAACCCCAGTACAGTGTGGAGCTGACGGATGCCATGCGGAAACTTATAAGCCTTGAAAGACCTGAAGATGTAGCAGTACTTGTAATACTCAGAAAAGAGGGGGATTCTATCATCGCCAACCTCCAGGGACCTCTTATTATCAATACCTCAAACAGAACAGGAGTGCAGCTTGTTCTTGATTCTCCTGAACCGAGGGTTTATAATAGAACAGCATAAAACATGTCAAGGAGTTTGAGGTGGGAGACAGGCTTGCCATTATTGTTGGAGGAGGTCCTGCACCAGGTATAAATGGTGTAATCAGTGCAGCTACAATCGAGGCTGTAAATTCAGGGTTGGATGTCATAGGGATAAGAGACGGCTTCAAGCGTCTTTTTGTGGGAGATCTAACCGCTGCTATCAGACTTGGTATAGATGATGTCTCGCGTATCCATATAGAAGGTGGCTCGATCCTGAGGACGTCACGTGACTATCCCTCCCGTCTAAAAACAGGCCTCAAGAAAATGATGGAAGCCCTTAATAAATTGAATATAAGATATCTTATAACTATCGGAGGAGATGGAACCTCTTATATGGCGCGTCTGATTGAAAGGGAGTCCCTTGGCAGGATATCCATTGTACACGTACCAAAGACGATTGACAATGATCTGCCATTGCCTGGAGGTATGCCCACCTTTGGTTATGAAACAGCCCGTCATGTTGGTGTTGAACTTGTCAAGAATCTTATGGAGGATGCACGTACCATGGGCAGGTGGTATTTTGTAACCACAATGGGACGATATACAGGCCATCTTGCACTTGGCATTGGCAAGGCTGCAGGCGCAACAGTGACACTGATACCTGAAGAGTTCTCTGGAAAACGGGTGTCCTTTAAAAAGGTGGCTGATATACTGGAAGGGTCTATTATCAAAAGACTTTACTTTGGCAGAGATCATGGTGTGGCAATACTTGCCGAAGGAATTGCATATAAGTTCAATCTTGAAGAATTAAAGAAGTACGAGGAGATCACAAAGGATGAATCGGGCAGGATAAGGCTTTCTGAGATACAGCTTGGAAGGATCATGAAGCATTTTGTACAGGATAGCCTTGCCAGACGGGGGCTGAAGATTACTATTGTGGACAAGAATATTGGTTACGAACTACGAGCAGCTGATCCCATTCCCTTTGACATAGAGTACACCCGGAATCTTGGCTACGGAGCTGTGCGATACCTTCTGGGAGGTGGTTCAGGTGCTATGATTGTGCTGTATGATGGACACCTGAGACCCATTCCCCTGAAGGATCTTGTTGACCCTGCTACAGACAGGACACGGATAAGGGAGGTAAGCATTCGCTCAGAGGGTTATG
>JALUSH010000162.1 GCA_027016675.1 Thermodesulfovibrio sp. | reverse complement strand
GATGTGCTTTCTTTCCCAATGTTTGAATCAAAGAAGGATTTTTTAAGAGTAAAAGAGGAAAGTGGGTTAATGCCCCCAGAGGAAGATATATTTCTGGGTGAGATCATAATCAATCCTTATCAGGTTAAGAGACAGGCACCTTTGTATGGGAATACATTCTGGGATGAACTCTTAAGGGTAACCATCCATGGCCTGCTGCATCTTCTTGGTTATGACCATGAAAGGAATCCTTATCAGGCAAGAAAGATGAAGGAAAGGGAGACAGTTCTTTTCAATGCCATTAAGGAAATGGGTTGAGTCTGCAAATAATGCAATTGAAGGAATTATTTATGCAGCAAAGACCCAGCGCCATGTTCGTTACCATCTCTACGCAGCCTCTACAATACTGCTGCTGAGCTTTCTGCTTGGTATCAGCAGGGGCGAGTTTCTTATCATATGTCTGATTTCTGTGATAGTGATTGTTGCAGAGATGATAAATTCTGCCCTTGAGATTGTGGTTGATATAATTCTGCCTGAACCAGATGAAAAGGCACGAGTGATAAAGGATATTGCTGCTGGTGCAGTTTTGATTGCAGCTTTTGGCTCTGTGGTTATAGGGTACATAATACTACTACCCTATCTGGAAAGAGCTGTAACAGAAGGAATAAAGATCACGAAACACTCTGCTGAGGACATTGCAATAATTGCCCTTGTAGTTGTATTAATTTTGGTGGTTATTACAAAGGCCTACGCTGGCAGAGGACACCCTTTAAGAGGAGGATTGCCAAGTGGTCACGCAGCTTTGTCATTTTCAATCTGGGTGTCAGTATCCTATATAAGCTCAAATTTTATTGTATCCTTGCTTACCCTGGTAGCGGCTTTTGTGATTGCTCAGAGCAGGGTTGCTGTCAGGGTGCATACTCCATGGGAGGTTGTTCTTGGTGCAGTTATTGGAGCACTGGTAACGTTTCTGATATTCAGTATATTTTATTAATTAAGAGGGAGGTTTTTATGGAACTTTTTGAGGCAATTAAGACGAGGAGAAGCATCAGGAGGTTTAGCGACAGGGATGTGGATGATGAAAAGATAAAAATGATACTTGATGCTGCGAGAATGGCGCCTTCCTGGGCCAACCTCCAGTGCTGGAGGTTTATAGTGGTAAAAGACATACAGAAGAGACAGACAATCAGTGAGCTTACCTATGTGGAGTCATTCTTTGCACCTCTCGGGTATAAGGTAAATCCTGCCAAAAAAGGCATTGCAGAGGCACCTGTACTGATTGTTGCCTGTGCAGTACCATCGGATTCTGGCTCACTGTGGGGACAGAATTATTATCTTACTGACATGGGCATTGCCTGTCAGAATCTTATGCTTGCAGCCCATGGACTTGGACTTGGAACAGTATTTGTGGGTGTTTTTGATGAAGACCGCATTAAGGAATTGCTATCCATCCCTGAAAATGTCAGGGTGGTGGGACTCTTTCCGATTGGCTATCCTTTGGAAGAAAAAAAGGAGCCACCAAAAAGAAAGCCACTTGATGAGATAGTGTTCAATGAGAACTGGGGAAGTGTATAATAGTAAACAGTAAAGGCAGTGCTGGTATTGGATTTTCATCTCATTCTCGCAGGCCATCCATGGCCTGCTCCGAGGACGCACACCATGTTACCATCCAGGTGACATTTATTGGTGTGCTGAAGCCGCTCAAATCCAATACCAGCACAGCCCTATAGATTGATGTCAGGTCAGTCAATGGAGGTTCGAATGGAGATAGCAATGGTAGGGCTTGGAAAGATGGGCATGAATATGGCAAGGAGGCTTCTTACAGGCGGACATCGTGTTGTTGCATATAACAGGACGCCTCAGAAGACAGAGATAATAGTAAGAGAGGGTGCTGAGGGTGCCCATAGCCTCGAGGAGATTCCCCGGAAATTGTCATCTCCTCGTGTTGTGTGGATGATGCTACCTGCTGGAAGGCCTGTAGATGAACATGTTGAAATATTCAAAGATTTACTTAGCGAAGGTGACATCCTGATTGACGGGGGAAATTCCTATTATAAGGATGATATCAGGAGAAAGGAGATACTCCAGCACAGGGGCATCCATTATCTTGATGTTGGGGTAAGTGGTGGTATCTGGGGACTTAAGGAGGGCTATTGCCTGATGATCGGTGGTGATAGGGAAGACTACAGGAGGATTGAACCTCTATTGAAAACTCTCTCAACAGAGAATGGCTATCTCTATTGTGGGAGCACTGGTGCAGGCCACTTTGTCAAAATGGTACACAATGGGATCGAATATGCCATGATGCAGGCATATGCCGAAGGTTTTGAACTATTAAATGCCTCTACCTATGCCCAGGAGCTTGAATTTTCAGACATTGCAAGATTATGGAATCATGGAAGTGTTATCCGTTCATGGCTTCTTGAGCTCCTTGAGAAGGCATTTGCAGAGGACCCTCGACTTGACAGTATACTTGGCTATGTTGAGGACTCTGGTGAGGGTAGATGGACCCTTAAAGAGGCGATCGAGATGGGAGTGCCTGCTGATGCCATAGCAATAAGTCTTTTCAGGAGATTTCGTTCCAGACAGGAGGCATCCTTTTCAGAAAAGATACTGGCATCTCTCAGGGCACAGTTTGGTGGTCACAAGGTAGCGAAGAAATCCTGAGAGGAGGATGGAAGAACGGATGAAGAGGTTTGTTCTTGCAATAACTGGCACTACAGGTGTTATCATTGGTATTAAATTACTCAAGGAGTTGCTCGGGAAATTTGAGATACATCTGATAGTATCAAACAGTGCCATCCCTATTGTGCTTGATGAGGTTGGTATTGATCTGTCAGAGGACAAGGCTGATGTTCTTAAGAGGTATTTAAAGATGGAGGATGTACCGCTGCATGTCTATAATGAGGACAACCTCTGGGTACCAATAGCAAGTGGTTCCTTTAAGACAGAGGGGATGTTTGTTGTTCCCTGTAGTATGAAGACACTATCTGCAATTACCAATGGCTATGCCAGTGGGCTTATAGAGCGTGTTGCTGATGTAACAATAAAAGAAGGCCGTCGACTTATTTTATGTCCAAGAGAGACTCCCCTCAGTACTATACACCTTGAGAATCTTTTAAAGCTCTCAGCCATTGGTGTAAGGATTGTCCCTCCAGTTATAGGATTTTATCATAAGCCTGCTACAGTAGAGGATATGGTGGACTTTATTGTTGGTAAATTGCTTGATCAGGCAGGTGTAGAGAATGATATCTACAGAAGGTGGCAGGGAGGATAACAAGAAAGACCAATGAATATCAGGAAGGCGATTATTAAAGATGCCAGAGAGATTCACAGGCTGATTAATGACCATGCAAAGAAGGGACTGATGCTTCCTCGAGCCCTCAATGAGATATATACAACAATAAGAGACCACGTTGTTTGTGAAGTGGATGGTGAAATTGTTGGGGTCTGTGCATTGCATATCCTCTGGGAGGATCTTGCTGAGATCAGATCCCTTGCAATCAGAGACTCTTATCAGCACAGGAAGATTGGTTCAAGTCTGGTAAAAAGATGTATTACTGAAGCCAGAAAACTTGGTATCAAAAGGGTGTTTGTTCTGACCTATGTGCCTGATTTTTTCAGGACAATGGGTTTTAAAGACCTGGACAAAGCAGAGCTTCCTCATAAGATATGGTCTGATTGTGTAAGGTGTCATAAGTTCCCGGACTGTGATGAATATGCCCTTATAAAGGAAGTGCTATAATTCCGGGATGCGGTTGATCTTTATATAGGATTTCTCCTTCAGTTTTCTCAGATGGATTTTCAAAAGATTGTTTACCTTCTTTTCGATAAGAAGATTCTCTATCTGCTGTCGAACATCCTGAAGAGGGACATCTTTCATCTTTTCCTTGTTGGCTTCATAGAACCTGTTAATCTCCTCTTCAGAAACCCGTACAAAGGCACGAACCTTTATGTCAATGTAGGTGTTGATTATATCATCCTCTGTAGAGCCTTTCAATTTCAATCTTCTGGCCTCTCTGAGAAGGATTAGTCTATTGATAAGGGTCTCAAGTGCCTTCTCAGGTGTAATATCAGTGTGAAATTTTTTGGCTATAGTATAATAGTCCTCAAAATCCCTGAGGGTAATGGCCTGGTCATCTATGAAGGCAACAACAGTGTTAATCAACTCAGCATGTAGGGGCAAAGGAGTGAAGAGTATGAATATGCCTGTCATTGACAACAGTATCCTGATGAAAAAATCTTTCAGTTTTTTAATATTATCAAAAGGCATGTCCAATGCTGAAATGAATCTCACCTGCACTCTCTCCTTCCCTTCTATCCAGTTTATGTCCATAATCTATTCTTATGGGCCCCACAGGTGTGTTATATCTTAATCCAACGCCTGCGCTGAACCTTAACGAACCGTCAATGTCACTTATCCTGGACCAAACATTTCCGGAATCGATAAATGTTACAACAGAGAATCCCCTGCCCACATCTGTTCTTAGTTCAAGGTTGAGTGCCATATACGCATTGCCACCTGTTGGTGTGCCGTCAGGGCTTTTTGGTCCCAGCCCATCCTGGGGAAAGCCTCTTACAGTATTTCTACCACCAAGGAAGTACCTTTCCACCAAGGGAAGGTCTCTTGTGTCTTTAAAGGATTCTGCGAGGCCTCCTCTTAAAGAGAAGGCTATCACTGTTCTCTTTAATAAGGCATGATATATGCTGAAGTGGAGGTTGAATTTTACAAAATCCGTTTCTCCAAATAACAACTGGCTTGCTAATTTTAGCGAGCCACCTGCCAGTATACCACTTCTTGGATTGAATGGATTGTCTCTCGAGTCATAGATTACACCAGGCATGAGACTGCTGATACCAAGGGTTCCCCTGTCTTCCCTGGAAAGTACAATGCCAGGTTCAACATCAAAGGTCTTCACGAGGGCATAACCATAGGTAAGATTCAACTTGATGCGGTCGGTGAGTTTTTTTTCCACTGAGGCATTGGCGGAGTATCTCCTTACCCTATAGCGGACATCACCTGTATCAATGTTTTTTTCCTTTCTCTCTGAATACTGAATTACAGAGGTCAGCTTGAGGTCTCTGTTTAGAAAGTAAGGTTCATTGTATGTTAATAAAAGCCTGCTTCTCAGATTACTCATCTCCCACCTCAACCCTGCTGATCTGTTCATTCCCCAGAGATTATTATATCTTATATCGATAAAGCCCCTGAGTCCCTCGTACTCGCCATAACCAATACCGAACTCAAAAAGTCCCTGTTTTCTTTCTGTCAACTCGATCAGTATGTCTTTTTTGTTTTGTACTCCCCTGGGTCTTTCAACAGGCGCAATGTGGTCGTATGGACTCAGAATGGTAATTTTCACATCTCTGAAGAGTCCCGTCTGGTAGAGCTTTCGTGACAATTGCGGTAGTAACTTTGTGTTCAGAGGGTCTCCCTCCCGGTAATTTAGTTGTCTTTGTATCACTTTTAATGATGTCTGTCTGTTGCCACGTATGATGGTTTTTCCAAAATAATAGGGATAGCCTTCCTTGATCTCGACCCTTATGTATATCTTGTTTTTTTCCCTATTCACTGATAGATTAACTGCAGTATCAAGATAGCCCCTCTCGTGGTAGGCATTGATGATCTCTCTTTTGATATCAAAAAGTATCAGTTCATTGAAAGGAGACCCCTCTTTTACAGAGAGAATATCTAATAATTCCTGTGATGATAAAAGCGAGTTGCCAAGTATTTCGATATTCTTTATCCTGCTCTGGGGTCCTTCTGAAATCCTTATTTTTAATACTATAGCATTGTCTTTTTCATGATAACTCATATCTGTTACTTTGACATCAAGATATCCCAGTGCCCTGTAGAATGCAATGATGCCATCACGGTCATTGTCTAAAAGATCGGGATTAAAAGGGGCCTCTTCCTTGGTGGACAGCACTTCCTTGAGCCTTTCTGCGGGTAGGGTGTTTCCTTCAAAAACAATCTCTTTTACAAAGAACCGCCTGCCCTCGTTGATATAGAACCTGACATGTATAGTATCATCGGTTTTCTTTATTGCAGGAGAAACAAGGGCATAAACATATCCCCTTTTATGATAAAGCTTCACTATCCTTTCAGATGCCTCTGCTATGGTATCTGTGTTTATTTCCGTGTCTTTCAGAGAGATTACCTCCTCAAGTTCTTCTGAACTGAACTCATGATTGCCATTAAAATCTACAAGGAGTTTTTTGCCTGGATTTATATGTATTGTGAGTTTTTCATTATCAAAGCTTACAGGTCCAATACTTGGATTAAAAAACCCCTTCTTATATAAATAATGCCTGATTCTTTCAATATCTTCCTTGATTCTGTCCATATCATATATATCGTTTGGTTCTGTCTCCATTTCGGTTTTGACCCAGGATGTATAACCTGTGATAGAGATTTCTCGAATTAGCAGAGGTTTGCCTTCTTTTATATTTATGCTAATATCAAAATGGCCCGATTTCATCAACTCAATGATATCGATTTTGATCTTTGCATCAGGAAACCCCTTTCTTCTATAAAGGTCTTTTAGATTCCTTTCAGCAGTCTTAATCCTGTCTGTCCTCAGGATATCTCCTTCCTTAAAAGGAATGTTTTTGAGAATAATATCATCCTCAAGATGTTCATTACCTTTTATATAGATTCTATTAATAAAGGGATGCTCTTTTACTATGATTCTCAGGATGCCGCTTTTCAAACTATTCCTTTTTTCTTTATCTACTGGCCTGGATGGAAGAAACTCTACTGTTACATTCTCGAAGAGCCCTGTTCTGAAGACCCTCTTGATTCCCGTGTCTATCTGCTCGGTACTGATTTCTCCATTACGTATGCCAAATATATAAAGGAAATACTCTTTGTCAAGGAGATTCAGACCATAAATATCTATTTCATTAACATAGAATCTGTCTGGCTTTGATACAATCTTCTGTCTTGCCTCAGCATGAGGTGCCTGAATATTAAAGATCATCAGTATAAGACTTAAGAGAATTACCATCTTACGGTTCATCTGAACTCCACTCTGAACTTAATATCAGCACCAATAGTGCCTGTTTCATCTCTTTCTCCAACAAGGGAGATATTATCGCTTAAAGAGAATTCAAGCTTGAGGAACTGCTCAGCCTCGGAACCAAAAGATGTTGAATAGGTCACATATAACCTGTCAGAGAGAAGTCTCTTTGCAACTGTAACCCTTGGGCCGATCTCTCCTGTTTTCTCTGAAATGTATGGTTCCACCTCAATTCTGTCGAAACCTGTAATGCTCTGGATTCGTTCCTCGATGGTATTCTGTAACTGTCCTGTAAGAAAGGCTGTTGCCTCAGCCACCCCTATGCCACCTTCCAGTCCCCTCAGGTTCTTTGTGACCCTGCCGAGGGTGAGAAGACTAAGGATGTCCATCTCATTAAGATAAGGAGTGGAGTTCAGGCTCAGGTTAAACTCATCAACATAGCCATTTAAAGACAGAGTGATGTTATAGTCATGTACCCTTGTTGACGCAATAATATCAAAGAAGGGATATATACCCTGGGGATCCACGAAGTCTGCACTTGCCTTTTCTATTCTGAACTCGTTGTTTCTGAAAAAGAACTTGCCCCCAAAGAGCTCTATCCGTCCCAGAATGGCAGGATTTGATATGGTGCCCCTTATAAGTAGATCTATCTTGGCTGGAGCAGTGACCAGATTATTATCGATCAAGATATCTTCATCTCCAGACAGTGTTATGTTGAGTTCTGTCTGGCCCATCTTTGCCTTGTGGGTTTTTGCAGTAATTCGTCTGCTCAGTATCATGGCCCTCCAGTTGATATCCCTTTTAAATCGAGCCTTTGATATGCCAAGCTCTCCAACAATCAGTGGTGTGCCTTTACGTTCAGAGAAGGTGATTTGTCCATCAGCAGAAAACCAGACATTATCAAGTGGTTTCAGTGTTACATCCTTCAGGGTGACATCGATATTATAGTTTTTGAATTCCCAGTTTCCTATATCTACAGAACCGATTAGTGAAATATCACCTCCTCCAAATCTTCCGCTGAGTGATTCGATTACGATCCTGTTGTTATCTATATAAGCATAACCTGTAATTCCCCTTATCCTCTCTATAAAGGGAGTGATTTCAATAGTTGTATTATTTATTACGATACCACCGTTGATAATGGGAGACTCAGTGGTACCTGTGAGGCCCAGTACGAAGTCAACATCTCCTCTGATTGATTCTATACCAGAGAGCAGTGTCTTTAGAGGTGTCAGATAAGAGCTTCCATAGGCTGTGATATTCATCCTTCCCGATTTTGTAATATCTCCCATGAGATTAAAGATAGCAGGGCCAGCCTTCATCCTGAAGGAATCGATAGCCAGTGTATTCTCCTTTATAGAAAGAAGTATATCGCCTATATTGACGAAATTATAGCCATAAAGATTACAGATGAATTTCTTGAAGGTGATATCTCCATTAAAATTGAGGCCTCTTCCGTAAAGCCTTGACATAGCAGAAAGATTTAAGATAAGGTCATCAGGTATATTTTTGACAAAATATCTGAGAAGTTCATCGTATCTACCATCCCTGGCTTCAATACTTAGCGTCCAGTCCGCGTTTTTGTTTGTTGATAATCTGCCCCTTATCCTTATATTATTTTTAAAAAGGAAGGAACCAATATCTATAATGCCACTAACATAAGTCATCTCAATTCTGCCCAGATCAGTATTTTCACCTGAGAGAATTCCCTTGAACTGTATTTTGTCCTCATTGTTTTTACTGTCTCCCCATAAGCGACCCCTGAGCATAATTTCCCTGTTAAAGCCTACAGGTATATCCTTTGAAGACAGGATGATCTGGCTGTCCTTGATATCATATTGCCCATTTCCATAATAAGAAAAGGCACCTTTTATAAAGGAGTGTCCTTTTTTTATAGAGATATTATCAACTAAATAATGGTGATCTTTAAATATTATATTAGCCTTTAAGGTTCCAATGGGGATGTTATGGTAATTAAGATCGATACTTTGAAGTTTTGCCTTGAACTCAGGGGATTTTATCGATCCTGTAATTACAGCATTGCCACTGATATGGCCTTTCAGATCATTGAGCCCCCTGATCGGCAGCCTATTGACAAGCGAATCTACAGGTATTGAGGAAAAAGAGAGGTTTATCAAAAGGTCAGTCTTTTTTATAACAAAGGGTTTCGATGAGCCAGTATAAATGTACCCCTTAAGGGTATACTGTCCCTGGTACATGGCACCTACAAGAGAATGTATATTGATTATGCCATTACTATAGGAAAGCCCGCCCTGAAGGTCACCTGAAGAGAGACCATCTATGTTGACACTTGTGGCTTTTATTCTGCCATTGATTACAGGATTTGAGCTCTTTCCAGTCACATTACCATCAATCCTTGCCTTTCCAGTAATACCTTCTACTTTCAGTATGTCTCCTATATTCTGAGTGTTTAAAGTGAATTTAAAACTGATATTGCCGGTTTTTAGATTTAAAAGTCCCTGGGAGGTTACATCGCTTGATAGTGTTTTAATATCGAGAGCCTTCAGTCTCAGAGTGTTTCCTGCAAGGTGAAAGGTTCCCTCTATATGCTTGATGCTATTTAATATAGAGGTTCCATCATTCCGGGATAGACTTTTAAAGATAAATCTTCCTGATGGTGAGAATCTTTTACCTGTGGACAACAGATAACCTCTGACCTTACCAGAGGGGAGTCCGGGATCCCATTTTATTAATTTAAGCAGGGGAGCGCTGTCCAGATCTTCTGCCATTACAGAGATAGAATACCATCTTACATGGGGCAGGGCTATCTCCACCTCAGCCTTTGCAGTTCCATTGTATGTTCTGATGATGGAGTTCCTGAAACTCATTATTCCCTGTGTATACTTGATCTCTGTTCTTACCTCATCTGTGTCTATCCCATAGATGCTTCCTTTTTTCATATCTGCTGTTAAAGATAGTTCTGGTGAGTAGAAACTACCCTTCAGTAAACCCTGGAAATATGTTCTGCCATAAAGGGGTTCCTTTTCTTTTAAAAGATTCATGAGGAATTGAAGATCTGTGAAGCCCTTTAGTTTTAATTTATAGTTTAGTGTTTTGAGATACTCTTTAATTCTTCTTCCAGGCAGGATATTCTTAAGAGAGAAGGAACCAGCAAGGTTTAACTCAGCCATAAGATCTGAAGGAATATCAAGAAAGGGGGAGAGTGACTGAGATGATAAACGCCCTGTTATAAATCCTTTGACATTGTTTTTTCTGTATAGACCCTTTAAGACAACCCTTGAATGGGAATCATTAACAATTAACTCTTTCAGTTCTATATTCTCTCCATTCCTCAAAAAGAAGAGCTTACCTTTCATTTTGAGGGGAAGTCTTACATCTTTAGTGCCTCTGTACAGAAAACGGAGCTCTCTTATGTTAACAAATCCTTTTTTCAGATTGAGTCTGATAGAAGGATTGGATAGAACAAATTTTTCTGAATCCGCTGCTATTTCAATAGTGCCACCGTTTATGAGAATCTCAACAGGTATGATCTCGAATCCCCTGTTTTTAACCTGTACCTTTTTTGGAAAAAAAAGCAAGAGATTATCATAGGGGCTTTTTATATCAAGATCTGTCAGTTCTATTCTGGAAAGATATAGTTGTTTTGCTATCAATCTGCTGGGAAGAAAGAATATCCTGCCTTTTTTTATAAAAACACTCCCGGATACTTTCTTGTTCCCTATTTTGACATCCTGCAGCTCAAGATATAGTGGAAAGGGATTGAGAAAGACCTTGCCAATATATACCTCTGCGCCTGTTGCCTTCTCTAATTGAGGGATTAAAATGTTTTTTAACTGGGTCGAGAATCGTTCTGATCTTAGATATACGGCTATAGAGGAAAACAGTGCTATGATTAGTATAAGAGCTATGTAGAAAAAGATTCTTTTTTTCATAGATCTATTTAAAGGCATCCTGATATTACTCAAAAATCACGGGCAGTTTACATTTGCTCTAATGAAATGTTTTTTATGATTTCAAGCTTAAAGGGTTTTTACATCTGATGTGTTACCAGAGTAATGAACCCTTTGTCCGTAATACAGCTATATGATCATAGGAGAAGTGAGGTGAAGGCTTCACCATGCCTCTCCTTCTGAAAATCGTCTGTTTCGCGCACAGGGAAAATCCACGGTAATAATATATCATAGCTGTCCAGGGTGGTCTAAATCAATAAAAAGAATTACACTGTAAATTGCCGATAGACTTTAAAGTCAGTTTTGCTGACAGATATAAGAAGGCTGAAAAAAGCAATTAAATAGAGACGATTTCTATAGTATGGATCTTATTCTGCCTGTTTTACGATCGAATATAATGATATCAACCACCTTACTACCGTCAAGTATGCGTGCCTTAATGAAACGTCCCCTTATTCTGTCTATTTTTATACCAAGTCCTTTTTTTGAATAGTAGTCCTTGAGGGCCTGCCTGGCCTCTGCAGGACTGAGCATCAGTCTGCAGACACCATAGTTGCTGCATCTTGGACAATAGTCACCATAAGGGGTTACAGGTTCGTTTCTATCCCATCCATAGAGAGGGGTCAGTGTAAGGAAAAACAATAAGATCGTAAGGACAATCTTCATATTATTAAGATTATATAATAAAAAAATGAAAAAGTTGTGAAGGAGCCCCCTTTATTTGTCAAGCTCAAAGGCATCGTGGAGTACGCGCACAGCCAGTTCTGTATATTTCACATCCACCACACAGGAGACCTTGATCTCTGAAGTACTGATCATCATTATATTTATGCCCTCTCTGGCAAGGGTTTCAAACATTTTGGCTGCCACACCAGAGTGGGTTTTCATACCTACCCCTACAATGGAGACCTTTGCGATATTTTCATCCACTGTAACACCTCTGGCACCAAGCTCACGGGCGATATCTTCTGTTATTTTTACTGCCTTCTGATAATCTGTTCTTGGTACAGTAAAGGATATATCAGTGGCCTTACCATCGCTACTTACATTCTGGACAATCATATCAACCACAATATTTGCATCAGCGATTGATTTGAATAACAATGCGGCAATACCTGGTCTGTCAGGCACAGCAAGGATTGTTATCTTTACCTGGTTTTTATCGTACGCAACTCCAGAAACCAAAACATTTTCCATGTCCTTATCCTCCTTGATTACAAAGGTGCCTGGTTTATCATTAAAGCTTGATCTGACAACAAGGGGAACATTGTATTTCATTGCAAATTCAACAGATCGAGTCTGCAATACCTTGGCACCCGAACTTGCAAGCTCTAACATTTCCTCATATGATATCTTGTCCAGTTTCCTTGCTTCAGGTACTATATTGGGGTCTGTTGTAAATACGCCCTCCACATCAGTGTAAATCTCGCAGAGATCTGCCCCCAGTGCCGAGGCTATGGCTACTGCAGTAAGATCAGAACCTCCTCTTCCAAGGGTTGTTACCTCTTCAGTGTCTTCTGTTATGCCCTGGAATCCAGCAACAACCACCACAAAACCTTCTTCAAGGGCCTTCTTAGCCCTGTCAGCAGAAACCTTCTCGATCTTTGCCTTTGTATGAACCTTATCAGTTATAATCCCCACCTGTCTGCCTGTCAGAGCAACAGCCTTTTCTCCCTGGGCCTGTATAGCCATTGCAGTAAGGGCACAGGTTATCCGTTCACCTGAAGAGAGCAGTAGGTCCATCTCCCTCTCTCCTGGAGATGGAGATACCTGATGGGCAAGTTCAATCAGTTTGTCTGTCTCACCAGCCATGGCAGATACCACCACAACAACCTGATTGCCTTCTCTAACGGTTTTGACCACCCGTTCTGCAACCGCCTTTATCCTTTCAATGTTTGCTACAGATGTGCCACCATATTTCTGTACTATGAGCATACAGGTTTAACCTCCTGCTTCTTTATGGATATCTGAACCAAGAACCTCTGTTTTTAAAGATAGAATTATTCTCTGTTTTTCAGGAAGAAATCCATTAACTTATGACCTTCCTCTATCTTTACTATTTCAGCCCTCTGAAGTATGTTTTCATCGAATCTAACGTCCCCGTTGTCCTGTCTGTGGCGGCTATCAAAGATTACAAAGGGAACAGGTTCATCAGTATGAGTTCTTACCTCAATGGGTGTGGGGTGGTCTGGCAGCAGCAGTATCCTGTATTCATCGAATTCCTTTGCACCTCTGATAATAGAGCCTACCACAAGGGCATCAAAGTCTTCGATAGCTTTAATCTTGTTCCTGTAGTTTCCCTCATGTCCTGCCTCATCAGGGGCCTCCACATGGATGTACACTACATCATGTTTTATCAGTGCCTTCAGGGCATATTCAGCCTTTCCTGTATAGTTTGTATCAAGATATCCTGTTACACCCGGGACCTGAAGGATCTCGAATCCTGCACAGACGCCAATCCCCCTGGTGAGGTCCACTGCACTGATCAGTGCGCCTGTAAGTCCATACTTTTCCATGAATGTGGGTATTTTCGGTTTTTTCCCCTGTCCCCAGAGCCAGATACTATTGGCGACCTTCTTGCCCTCTGCAGCCCTTTTCTTATTGACAGGGTGGTTTTCCAGTATTCCCACGGAACTTTCCATTAGAGAACGGATTACCCTTTCACCCTTGCCCAGTGGGAGATACTCTGTTATCTCTTTACCGATGATATCATGGGGAGGAACACATTCGATCTCAACCTCGCCGTTCCTCCATATCATTAAGTGTCTGTAACTGATACCAGGGAAAAACCTGATATTCTCGTTACCCAGCTCAGAATCAATGGTTTCTATCAACTGCCTCGCTTCTTCAGTGCTTATGTGACCAGCACTGTAGTCTTCCATTAAGGCACGGTCTTTTGTCTTGTTATATTTCAGGGTAACAAGGTTGCATCTGAAGGCTACATCATTCTCCTCAAGCTCGATACCCATGCTTGCTGCCTCCAGTGGAGCCCTGCCTGAGTAGAACTGTTTTGGATCATAGCCAAGAATACTGAGATTTGCAACGTCAGAGCCGGGTGGAAAACCCTCAGGAATTGTCCTGACAGAGCCAAGAATTCCTTGCTTTGCAAGCCTGTCCATATTGGGCGTAAAGGCAGCCTGAAGAGGAGTCTTTCCCTCTAATTCTTTTATTGGCCTGTCAGCCATTCCATCGCCTATCAGTATGATATATTTCATTAATATAATCCTTTTTGTATAGGTATAGTTTTTTATTATATCAGAGAATGACCTGTTTGTTCTAATCCATGGAGAGGGATCAGAAATTCAGTACATGAGAAAGAATCTCTTCCACTGCATCTATCCTGGGGGCAACCTTTTTGGGTGTTTCAGCAACAGAAAAAACAATGTCAGGGTCTTTGAGTCCATGTCCTGTGAGAGTACAAACCACTGTCTCACCACCTTTGAAATAGCCTTCTCTGTGGAGCTTTAACACTCCCGCTACAGAGGCGGCTGATGCAGGCTCACAGAAGATACCTTCTAACTGTGCAACATATCTGTAGGCGTTCAGTATCTCATCGTCAGTAACAGATTCAATAGTGCCTCCTGATTCTTCTTTTGCCTCTATAGCATACCTCCAGCTTGCAGGATTACCAATTCTTATTGCAGTTGCCACTGTTTCAGGTCTTTCCACAGGTCTTCCCTGAACAATGGGTGCAGCGCCTGCAGCCTGGAATCCAAGCATCCTTGGTAAAGAATCTATAAGTCCTGCCTTGTAATATTCCTTGTAACCCCTCCAGTATGCAGTAATATTCCCGGCATTACCTACAGGTAGTGCATGAAAATCAGGTGCCCTACCTAACTGATCAGCTACCTCAAAGGCAGCACTCTTCTGGCCTTCAAGTCGATAGGGATTTATAGAATTTACAAGCGTAATGGGATATTTCTTTACCATCTCCCTCACAATGTTAAGGGCCTGATCGAAGTTTCCCTCAATCTGGATCACCTCTGCACCATGTATAAGAGCCTGTACCAGCTTGCCAAGGGCAATCTTACCCTCCGGGATCAGAACAATTGCTCTGATTCCAGCCCGTGCAGCGTAGGCAGCAGCAGAAGCTGATGTGTTTCCTGTGGATGCGCATATAACAGCCCTTGCCCCCTCTTCCATTGCCTTTGAGATTGCAAGAGTCATTCCTCTGTCCTTAAAAGAGCCGGTTGGATTTGCTCCATCATATTTGAAATAGAGGTCGATATCTAACCCGAGCTCTTTTCTGAAGTTGACTGCATTCAAAAGAGGTGTGTTACCCTCAAAGAGGGTAATCACTGGGGTGTTTATATTTACTGGCAGGAAACTTCTATATTCATTTATAATACCTCTCCATCTTCTGCACATTCGGTCTTCCTGGTCAGTGGACTGACCGGACATTTGTGACTCACTTTGGCTCATATACAGGTAATCCTCCTTCTTCTAATTATTCTATTATATCACCCTCCACTAACTCCACCTCTACCCCTTGATCTCTCAGGGATTGAATACCATCTTCAAGATTCTTCTCCTCGCCTTCCAGTTCCAGTATCATCTCTCCCACGGTTTCTGTTACACGGGCACGTCTGATGTTTGGCATCACATCATACTTTTTGGCCATGGTAAAGAGTACAGGTTCTTTTATAAGGTGTTGTGGGAAAGTGAGTTTTACTCTTAGTTTCATTAAATCCCCCTTCCCCCTGCAATAGCAGGTACGATTGAGACTTCATCGCCGTCCTTGATCTCTGTCTCCTCAGCATTAAGAAATCGAACATCTTCCTCGTTTACATAGATATTTACGAAACGTCTGATTTTTCCGTTTTCAGAGACCCTTTCGGCAAGGCCTGGATACTGTTTGTCGAGTTCCATTATCAGATCTATGAGCTTGCCAGGTTTGCCCTCTACCTCTTCTTTGCCTTCTGTGAGTCTCTGAAGTGGCGTAGGAATTCTTACCTTTACAGCCATGGTTACCTCCTTTCTCCATTAGAAAATTAAAAAATATTCAATTTTCAATATGTTAAATCCTCTTCAGTACCTCTTCAAAGGCATCAATATTGGGTTTAATATATATTGGTGAGGCCATTTTACCATCAAGTGCCTCTCGTGTTTTTAATCCATTGCCTGTTACACATATCACAGTAACCTCGTTTTTACTGATATAGCCCTGTTGTACAAGCTTCCTGGTCACCGCCACAGTAACACCACCTGCTGTTTCTGCAAATATACCTTCGGTCCTGGCAAGTAATTTCATGCCTTCAACAATCTCATCGTCTGTAACCTCCTCGCCATAACCACCTGACTCTTTTACAGCTGCATAGGCATAATATCCGTCTGCAGGATTTCCAATGGCAAGGCTTTTGGCAATAGTGTCAGGTTTAATGGGTCTGATCACATCTGTGTCGTTCTTGATGGCTGTTACAATTGGATTGCATCCTGTTGCCTGGGCAGCATAGACCCTGGTATGAGCAGACCTTAAAAGACCAACCTCCTTCAGTTCCTTGAAGGCCTTCCAGATCTTTGTCAACAATGAGCCACTTGCACATGGTACCACTACATTGTCTGGTGCCTTCCAGCCAAGCTGTTCTGCTATTTCAAAGCCTATGGTCTTGGAGCCCTCTGCATAATAAGGACGGATGTTTATGTTGACAAAGGCCCATCTGTATCTGTTTGCTATCTCGCTACAGAGCCTGTTTACCTCATCATAATTACCGTCCACAGCAATAAGATGAGGCTCGAAAACCAGAGATGAGGTGATCTTTGATTCCTCCAGTGTTGCTGGAATAAATATGAACCTGTTGAAACCAGCCTTTGCACCCTGGGCTGAAACAGAATGGGCAAGATTACCAGTGGAGGCACAGGCAACAGTGTCAAACCCAAACTCCTTTGCCTTTGTAAGGGCAACAGCCACTACACGGTCCTTAAAGGAAAATGTTGGATGAGCCACAGTGTCATCCTTGATGTAGAGTTCTTTCAATCCAAGTTCCTTTCCAAGATTGTCAGCCTTGACAAGGGGGGTAAAGCCAGAGTATAGCCCTGCCTGGGGCTCCTTATCTATGGGCAGAAGCTCTTTATATCGCCACAGGTTTTCATCCCTGTTTTCTATCTTCTTTCTTGAGATGGCTTTCTTGATCTTTTGATAGTCATACACTGCCTCAAGGGGTCCAAAACAGAATTCACATACATAAATAGGCTCTATTTCATACTGCCTTCCGCACTCCCTGCATTTTAGACCTGTCACATATCCCATTTATACCTCCTGTAAAGCTTTTTTCAGTCCATGCTTTTCTCAAGAGAACAAGAAATTTTTACTCTCTGCTGTGATAAATAGATTCAGTCAGACACAACTGAAAATGATAAATACCGGGTAAAAATTCTCTTCAACAAGGAACAGATTAAGAATTATTTTACAAGAAACTATCCAAAAAATAAAAGATTTCTTAAATTCAACTGTGATATAATTTTAACATAATTTCAAACTCAGGAGGTCTGGATATGAGTAAAAGGGCATTACTTGTGATTGATATGCTTAATGATTTTGTCCTTGAGGGTGCGCCTCTTGAGGTTCCAAGTACAAGAAAGGTTATGCCTGCTATAAAAAGAGAGATAGACAGGGCACACAAGGAAGGTGAACCAGTTATATATGTCTGTGATAGCCATGAACCTAACGACAGTGAGTTTCAGCGTTTCCGATGGCCTGTTCATGCAGTAAAGGGGACAGGAGGGGCACAGGTGGTGGATGAGTTGAAACCTTCCAAGGATGACATTATAATTGAAAAGACCACCTATTCTGGTTTTTACAAAACAAAACTTGATAATACATTAAAGACACTTGGTATTGATACACTGAGACTTACAGGATGTGTGACACATATCTGCGTAATGTTTACAGCTTCTGATGCTGTTCTGAGAGGTTATAATATCGAGGTTGTGAAAGATGCTGTTGCAGGTCTGTCTGATGAAGACCATGAGGCAGCACTGAGAATTATGAAAGACGTCCTGGGGGCTCAAATACTCTGATGGATTACTCTGAATTAAGAAGAGAAATGGTAAGAACCCAGCTTCTGCCCCGTGGGATCACTGATAGAAGGGTAATTGATGCCATGCTAAAGGTCCCTCGTCATTTATTTGTAGGTGAAGCACTCAGACACAGGGCTTATGATGATTGTGCTCTTCCTATTGGAGAGGGGCAGACCATTTCACAGCCCTATATGGTTGCTGTAATGACAGAGTTGCTGGAGCTTGATGGTGATGAAAGGGTACTCGAGATTGGTACTGGCTCAGGTTATCAGGCGGCTGTACTTGCTGAACTTGCAAGAGAGGTCTTTACCATTGAGCGGATTGAGGATATTGCAAAAAGGGCAGAGGCTCTACTGAGAGACCTTGGTTATGATAATGTTTATGTCTTTGTTGGAGATGGAACAAAAGGGTTGCCCGATTATGCCCCTTTTGACAGGATACTTATAACTGCTGGCACACCCGAGATCCCTGAGGTTCTAAAGAAACAGCTTAATGACGGGGGAATTATTGTTGCACCTGTGGGCAGCAAATACAGTCAACAATTATTCAGACTTATAAAGAAGGGGCATAGCTTCAAGACAGAGTATCATACACCCTGTGTTTTTGTCCCCCTTATAGGTGAGTATGGCTGGAAAGAATAGTGTAATGATAGAGATCGTGGATTTGTTTAAATCCTTTGACAACAAGGATGTCCTTAAGGGAGTCAATCTGCAGGTTGAAAAGGGCGAGAGCCTGGTAATCATAGGTGGAAGTGGTTCAGGCAAAAGCGTTTTGATGAAGCACATTATTGGGCTTTACAAACCAGAGAGGGGAAAGGTCTTAATTGATGGCGTCGACATTACAGAACTTGATGAAAAAGACCTTTACGAGATAAGGAAGAGATTTGGTATGCTTTTTCAATCTGCTGCTCTTTTTGATTCAATGCCTGTGTGGGAAAATGTGGCCTTTTCACTGTTAAGACATACCAGGCTGCCAGCCAGAAAGGCCAGGGAGATTGCTATAGAAAAACTGAGATTAGTGGGATTAAAGGATGTGGAGGACCTCATGCCATCAGAACTATCAGGGGGAATGAAAAAACGTGTAGGCCTTGCAAGGGCTATTGCCCATGAACCAGAAATTATTCTCTATGATGAACCTACCACAGGACTTGATCCAATAATGGCTGATGCCATAAATGATTTGATAATCAGATTGAGGGAACATCTGAGGGTTACCTCGGTAACCATTACCCATGACATGACCAGTGCCTATAAAATAGCTGATACAATTGCCATGTTGTATGATGGAAGGATTATACAGAGGGGAACTCCTGAAGAGATCAGAAATTCTGACAACCCAGTGGTAAGACAATTTGTAACCGGTAGTGCCAAAGGGCCTATCAAGATAGAGGGGGTTACAGTATGAAAAGGATATCAACAGAAACCAAGGTCGGCATATTTGCCTTGCTGGTACTTTCGATTCTTACCTATATGACATTCAGAGTCAGTGGTACAGAGTGGTTCAGGAAGGGTGGTTACTACCTTTATGTTGATTTTCATAATGTGGCAGGCCTTGATGAGAGAACAAGGATCAAGATTGCAGGTGTGGATGCAGGCATAATCGACAGTATAACCCTCAAGGGAAGTGTTGCTCGTGTCAAGCTGCGCATCTTCCCTGGTATTGAGATATACAGGGATGCTGTGGCATCGATAAAATCAACAGGTCTACTTGGTGATAAATATCTTGAGATTAAACCCGGTACAGCAGGGCCTCCACTTGAAGAGGGGGATACCATCAGGTATGTTCAGGAACCTGTGGATATTGAAAAGGCGGTAAAGAATCTTGTTGATGTAACAGATAGTATTATAAAACTGACAGAAAACATAAACGATATCTTTGGTGCTGAAGAAACAAGGGCATCCCTGAAGGAAACAGCAAGGAATCTCTCCCGTATTACAGAGAATCTCAACAGGAGCATAGTTGTAAACGACCAGAAGTTGAGAGAGACCCTCGATGGCATAAAAACCCTTACAGCATCATTACAACAGCTTGTTAATGAGAACAGGAAAGGTATTACAGCCTCAGTTACAAACATCTCAAAAGCAGCAGAGACATTTAGTATAAAAGCACCTGTACTTATTGAAAGACTGAACAGCATGGCAGAAGAGTTGAAGGACCTGATACAGGAAAGTAAACCACGGCTTCTAAGCATTGCGGAGAAAACAGATGAGACCCTGGATAATGTAAAGTCAATCACTGAAAGGATAAACAGAGGGGAGGGAACTCTTGGAAAGCTTGTTACAGATGAAAGCCTCTATCATTCTGTCAACAATGCAGCCAGGGGCGTGGAACGAACAATTGCAAAGATTGAAAGGTTCAGAACCTATCTGACGTTCAGAGGAGAATATCTATCCAAGCCAGGCGATGGTAAGGGCTATTTCTATCTCACTCTCAAACCAAAACCTGATAAGTACTATATACTTGGCATTGTGGGTGACCCTATTGGCAGGGTGACCACCACTGAGACCATAACAACCAGAAATGGTGTTAGCACTGTTGAGAAAGAGGAAGAGATAGAGAAAAGGATTGAATTCACTGCTCAGTTTGCAAAGAGATTTGCCAATACAGCCCTGAGAATAGGCATTACAGAGAATACCTTTGGCGTTGGTGCAGACCAGTTCTTTCTTGATGACAGGCTGAAGCTCTCAGCTGATATCTGGGACTTTGGTAATGATGAGGAAGGAGCCAAGAATCCACATCTAAAGATAGGAGTTGATTATAATATCTATCATGGATTATTCATAAGTGGGGGAGTTGATAACATCTTGAATTCCAAGTGGAGAGGGCTATTTATAGGTGGTGGTATAACGTTCGAGGATGAGGACTTTAAATACCTTTTTGGGACTGTGCCAAGGATACCAACAAAGTAACAATGCATAAAAGAATAGGGGAAATATTAGTCGGCCTGGGGTATATAACAGAAGAAGCACTTCAAAGGGCACTTGAGCTACAGGAGAAAGAACCACATAAGAGACGTCTTGGGGAGATCCTTGCAGAGATGGCCATCAGGGAGGAGGAACTTATTCAGGCTCTCTCAATTCAGTTTAATATTCCTGTATTATCAAAGGATGATCTTCCTGATAAACTTCCTCTTGACAGGCTATCACAGGAGTTTCTCAAAGAGAACCTTATACTGCCTCTCAGGATAGAGGGTAATCAACTATCTGTAGCAATAGCTGATCCAATCAATATAGAACCACTTGAGGCTATCGAGGCTACTTTTGGTTATGATGTCAAGCCATATCTTACCCATAAATCCGTGATTATCTCACATCTCAATAGACTCTTTGCCTCAAGAGAGGCTATGATGAAGAAGGCACTTGATGATGTCCAGGAGGATATCGCGGTCGAGGAGTCGAAGGTAGAGGTTGACACCCTTACAGGACTTGCACAGGAAAAGGGAATAATACAGTTAGTAAACCTTTTAATTGAGAATGCTGTCAGAGACAGGGCAAGTGATATCCACATCGAGCCAGAAGAGGATATCCTGAGAGTAAGGTATCGAATCGATGGTGTTCTTTATGATAAAGAGGTTATACCTGTAAATATGACCCCTGCAGTGACCTCCCGTATTAAACTCCTTGCCACCATGAACATTGCTGAGAGGAGGCTCCCCCAGGATGGAAGAATCAGGGGTAAATATGCAGGTAAGGAGATAGATATAAGGGTATCCACGATTCCCACTGTACATGGTGAAAGCATAGTGATGAGGGTTCTTGACAGAGGTTCGATATTTATCGGCCTGGAAGATATCGGCTTTGATGAGATACTGTTGAAACATTATATTGAGTTAATCCATAGACCCTATGGTATGATTCTGATTACAGGGCCTACAGGGAGTGGAAAAAGCACAACACTCTATGCCTCTCTTGACAGGATTAACTCCCCTGATAAGAAGATAATCACCATTGAAGAGCCTGTGGAGTATGTTATGAAGGGAATAAATCAGATAAATGTGCAGCCCAGGATAGGACTGACCTTTGCAAATGGTCTGAGGCATATTGTCCGTCAGGACCCTGATATTATCATGGTAGGGGAGATAAGAGATCTTGAGACCGCTGGAATTGCTATTCATGCTGCCCTTACAGGGCATTTGATATTCAGCACACTTCACACCAATGATGCACCAGGTGCTATAACAAGACTCATGGACATGGGGGTTGAGAATTATCTTGTCTCATCTACCCTGATAGGCGTTATGGCCCAGCGTCTTGTAAGGAGGGTCTGTACACATTGTAAGGTGGAGGATTTTAAAAATAAAGAGATCGCCCTTGAGTTTAACATAAGCAATACCCTGTACAGGGGAGAGGGATGTGAGCACTGCTCATACACTGGCTATCTTGGGAGGATTGCAATATTTGAATTATTAATCATAAACGACGAAATCCGTGAGATGATCATGGAAAAGGCAACCACAAGAGAACTGAGACAGAAGGCTATCGAACTGGGTATGAGAACCCTGAGAGAGGATGGCCTGGAAAAGGTTAAACAGGGTATTACCACTATAGATGAGGTTCTCAGGGTTACTCAGGTAGAATTGTAGTAAAGAGATGAAAGGGTTCTATAGATACCTTAAAGGCAGTGGATATGCATTAATAATGGTATTGTGGGTATTGGTTCTTCTCACAATATCAGCCATGACATTTAATATGTCTACAAGGCTTTCCACAGCCATGGTCAGGAACTTCAAGGAAGAGACCATTGCTAATTATCTTGCCATGGCAGGTTATAATATGACCTTGAATGCCCTGATGACAGATAAAGATGTATCTGTAGATTTTATAGACGAAAAGGGAAGGTTCTATCTTGATAAAGAATCAGAACCTTTGCAGGAAGATATCAAACTGCCCGATGGAGAGGTCAGGGTAAAGGTGGAAGATGAGGAAAGCAGAATCAATATCAACTATGCCTCGGAAAGTCTTCTGCGGCGGCTCTTTCAGTACAGCGGTGTTGACAGAGAGAAAGAGAATGAATTAATCGATTCCTTGAAGGACTGGATAGACCCTGATGATGCCCATAGATTGAACGGTGCAGAGGATGAATACTATGAGCCTCTTGGTTATTCAACAAAAAATGACCGTATAGATACCATTGAAGAGCTTAATCTTGTAAAAGGCTTCAGTGAAGGCATACTTTATGGTGATGAAGATCATAAAGGTATCAGCAGCATGATAACGACATTTGGCACTGGCGGATTGAACATCAATACAGTTTCAAGAGAGTTGATGAGTCTGTTGGGACTCAGTGAGATAGAGATCGATGGAGCAATGAACCAGAGGACAGTCACTCTTGGAGGATACAGGTTAATACCTCCACGTTTTACTGGTGTCGGGTTTTCAAAAACGGCAACAACCTATTTCAGGATTACCGTAAAGGCAACACCAAGGGATAGCAATATTTCCTATAATATAGAGGCTGTAATAAAGAGAATACCCACACCAAAGGGTTTTGATACAGTAACTCTTTACTGGAGAGAATATGTCCTTTATAGCGATACTGAAACTAAGTCATAGTTCATATCAGATAGGTGTATTAAGTAAGGGGCTTTCAAGAAAACTGGTGGAATTGAAGAATGAAGTTGAAGAGAATGACAGGGCAACATTATTTGAAAGACTCAGAAAAGACCTTGCCGAGATAGCCAGGACATATAATATCAAACAATGTTATCTCTCTCTATCCTTTCAGAGTGTGACAGCATTTATCTTAACCCTTCCATTAAGAAAAAGGAACGAGATAAGGAAGGCTGTTCCCTATGAGATTGAAGATCGTCTTCCGTTATCCATCAATGAATACCTTGTTGCCTTTGATATCCTGGAACAAAGGGGAGGTTATTCAGATATTCTTGTCATGGTGGTGTCAAAAAAAGATACTGAACAATATATTAATATCTGTAATGAGTTGGGAATTAAAGTAAAAGGTATAAGGATTACCTTTGTGGAGATACTTAATGATTTCATAAAAACCCATAAGTTGAGAGATAAAAAAACAGTTTTTATTCACAAAGATGGTGGAAGTTATTCAGCAGCTCTTTTAAATAGCAGCAAGATCCTCTCGTTAAGGCATTTCAGGAATCCTGAGTTCTTAACAAAATATCTGGAAAGTATGGTTAAAGAGGAAATGACTTTTTATTATTCAGGTCCAGATAATTCCCCATCTGAGATCATGCCCTGTGAGAGAATTGAATATGATTTTAGAACTCTATCAGAAGCAATATTTATCAGGAAGAAAAAAGTCAGGATAGATTTCTACATAACTGCTGGAGCTTTGTATCCTTCTAAATATATTCTGGGAGTAACATCCCTGGCCATGCTCTCTCTTTTACTTTATCTCTTCTCTGTATTAATACCCTATTATATTGATTACAGGGAGTTAACAGATCTACAGGGGAAACTAAAGGCCATAGAGACAGAGGCATCTGATGTACTTAATATGAATAGAGAACTTGATGAGGTTGACCGGAGGCTTGCAGAATTGGTTATTTTAAAGAATAAAGGATTCCGGGCGATTGAAGCCCTCTCTGCACTAAGTAAAACCCTTCCTGAGCATTCATGGATTATTATGTTTAAATACAATGGACAGACAATAGACATATCAGGTTTTTCAGAAAGGGCCATTGATATTTTGAAATCCTTAGAGGGTTCGGATAAATTCAAGAATGTCCGATTCTCGTCTCCCATTGTAACAATGCAGAACAAAGAGAGATTTGTGATAAGGATGGAGATAGAGCAATGAAAAGGGGTTATATTTTTATTATATTGTCAGGACTGACAATGTTAATAATTCTTAATTATATTGCCTCCATTGAGCAGAAAAGAGCAGAAATTCGAGAGTCCATATTCGTTAAATCCAAAAGGTATAAAAAATACACAGAGATGGCAAGGAGCAGGGAGACAATTGTAAAAGCTCTTGAAAAACACAAAACCTTATTAAAGAAATTAGAAACAGGACTATTACCTGTGGAGGAGGAAAACAGGGCAAGGGTTTTCATGCAGGAACTCATCAGTAACTATGTAGATGATTCAATGTTAACGATGACCTCTTTAAGACCCCTTGAAAAGATAGATTATAAATACTACAAAGGAATTCCTGTACAAATAACCGTTACTGGAGACATGGGCAGGTTATCGGAATTTTTACAAAAGATTATTAATAGTAAATATTTAATAAGTATTGATCTTTTGAATTTCCGGGTAATTAACATCAGGGACCCTTACAAGCTCAGGATGAGAGGGCACTTTACAGGATACATAAGATCCTCAAATCCGGCAATATCTGACTCAAATTCTTGAGTCATCGGTGTTTGAGTGTTATCCTGTAGATTGTCCTGAATTTAGTTCAGGGTTGGTTCAGGATCTAAAATCGAGATGCCGAAACAGATTCGGCATGACAGAACTTTTTTGTCACCCTGAACTTGTTTCAGGGTCTTTGAGATGGTGAGATAGATTCTGGCGTGACAATTTAACGCTGAATTTAGAAAGAAAGGAGAGTAGTTTTGATATTAAGGGGCATAATTATTGCTGTTGTATCATTGGTC
>JALUSH010000161.1 GCA_027016675.1 Thermodesulfovibrio sp. | reverse complement strand
TAATGATGTTAAAATATGGTATGAGATATATTTTGCTTATTTATACAATCTTGATTTTATTATGCAGTTCTTTACTTTATGCTGGCGAAATAAAAACCGTTGCAATCAATAAACCACATGAAGTTAAGTCTAATACCTTCAGACTAATACTTTATGGTGGCAATTATCTTGACGATCTGGAGACACTTGCTATTTTAGATCTGGAAGGTGATGGATTCACTATTGAACCCTATGCACCTGATTATGTTTATACTGAGAAGTTAGAGATGTCATTGAAAGATGCACTTCATTATGGAGTGTCATTTATAAAGGATCATCCTTCTTTCGTAAGATATGAATTGAAAAGGATCGTCGATGATCATGACAACACATTAGGCTATGAACTCAGACCCTTTTATAATCCACTTCGTTATGGTTCCATGGATGTTCTGGTTGTTAATTACTTTGAGAAAGGGAACAGAATAATCGTGTATATTGATCTCAGGCCTTCTGTGGAAAGGCAGATAGAGAACGAAGGAGATGAAGGCTGGATATGGGGTGATTAAACAAGAAGTGAGATTTCCGAAGCAATATAAAAATCCAGCAAAAAGGTTTAGGAGGAGGGTATTGTTGCTTTTAGTTGTAACTGGATTTGAGAGGAAGTGAAAAAAGAGAGATAATGAGAAAATAGGGGGAAATGAAAAAGAGACAAAGTGGTATACTTTTACACATTACATCCTTACCATCAAGATATGGCATAGGCGACTTTGGAGATGGTGCTTACTGGTTTGCTGATTTTCTTCAGAAGACAGGGCAGTCCTTGTGGCAGATACTTCCCCTGAATCCAACTCTAACGGTTCATGGTAATTCCCCTTATAACAGCATTTCTGCCTTTGCAGGAAATCCACTGCTTATAAGTCCTGACATGCTCTTACAGGAAGGCTATATAGAAGAGGATGATATCCTGGAGCCTCCACACTTTTCTGATGAAAGGGTAGAGTATAAAGAGGTATCTAAATATAAGATGCAACTGTTAAAAAAAGCATATCATAATGTGAAGGGTAGACTTACCGAGGATAGTAATTTTCAGGTCTTTGTGAAAAACAATGCCTATTGGCTGAATGATTATACGCTCTTCGTTGCATTGAAAGAATATTTTAATGGCCGGGTGTGGATTGAATGGCCAGAGGATATAAGAAATAGAGAAGAGGAGGCAGTTCAGAGGTACAGAAATCTGCTACAAGAACCTATTTTGATGGAATCCTTTTTTCAGTACCTCTTTTATAAACAATGGAAGAGGCTGAGGAACTACTGTAATGAAAAAGGTATCAGAATAATGGGTGATATTCCCATTTATGTACACTATGACAGTGTTGATGTATGGTCACATCCTGAGATATTTCAACTGAACAAGGAAAAGAGACCTCTCTTTGTTGCCGGGGTGCCCCCTGATTATTTCAGCTCCACAGGTCAGTTGTGGGGTAATCCTCTGTACAATTGGAACTACCTGAAAGAAACCGGTTACAGATGGTGGATAGACAGGATAGGACACAATCTTGAACTTTTTGACCTTTTCAGGGTTGACCATTTCCGTGGTTTTGTTGGCTACTGGCAGGTTAGGGCTGGTGAGAAGACTGCAATAAATGGACAATGGGTGAAGGCGCCTGCAAGGGATTTCTTTTCAAAACTCCTGAAGCACTTTGGTGCCCTTCCATTAATTGCAGAGGATCTGGGAGTTATTACCCCTGACGTAGTGGAGGTAATAGAACATTTTGGGTTTCCAGGTATGAAGATACTTCTTTTTGCTTTTGGAGATGACAACCCAGCACATCCCTATCTACCACACAACTATAAGGAGAATTTCATAGTATATACTGGAACCCATGACAATAACACAGCAGTAGGCTGGTTCAGAAATGAAGCCACTCCAGAGGCCAGACAGAGGCTCATTGATTATCTTGGCAGAGAAGTTACAGAGGAGACTGTCCACTGGGAACTGATAAGACTTGCCATGATGTCTGTTGCGAGGGCTGTAATAATACCAATGCAGGATATACTCGGGCTTGATGAAAGTGCCCGCATGAATCGGCCATCAACTAAACGGGGTAACTGGCAATGGAGGCTTAAAAGGGACATGGTATCAGACAGTATAAGGGAAAGACTATTGAAGATGACCACAATCTATAATCGAATTTGAGGTTATACAGGAGGACTCAATGAATGATATGAAAAAAATAATCAGGGATCTGATCATTAAAAACCGTAGTGTCAGGCGTTTTTATGAGGCATACCATATTAGTATGGAAACCCTTGAAGAGTTTGTTGACCTTGCGAGGCTTTCACCTTCGGCAGGCAATCTTCAGCCACTCAAATACGTGCTTTCCAATACTCCTGAAAGGAACGAACAGATATTCTCATGTCTTTCATGGGCAGCCTACCTGAAGGACTGGCCTGGTCCTGAAAAAGACGAAAGGCCTTCTGCTTATATAGTTATCCTGGGTGACAGAGGGATAACACAGACATTTCATTGTGACCATGGCATAGCAGCTCAGAGTATCCTTCTTGGGGCACGGGCAATGGGGTTAGCAGGTTGTATAATCGGTTCTATCAACAGGCCACGCCTGAGAGAGGTTCTGTCTTTACCAGAACAATATGAGATACTTCTTGTTATAGCAATAGGTATGCCCGGGGAAGAGGTGGTTATTGAAGAGGTGGGCCCTGATGGTGACATAAAATACTGGCGGGATGAAAAAGGGGTGCATCATGTACCAAAGAGGAGACTCTCTGATATTATTCTGAAAATATGATAGCAGAGAAGAGATGTCTTCCTTTAACTTTAAAAGCCTTTGATGGTCTCTGTTACCATTTTAGTGTCTTGTTCATTAATGCTCTGTAAAGTCCGTCAGGCAGGAAGGCGTGTCTGTGGATTTCTTCAGAGTAGTATTTTGTATCCTCAATACAGGGCCGCCTTATATCACGGAGGGATAGCTTGTTGGATGCGGCAGAGAATGTCCACCAGTTACCTGCATAGGTGGCGATAGGTGCGGTGTAGAGGTCTACTACAGGAAATACAAGCTTCATAGTTTCCTGTACATTGAGAACCATCTCCTTATGAAAATGCAGGGATTCTGAAAGGGTTACAAACATTCCATCCTCTTTTAATGCCTCTTTTGCTGATTTAAAGAACTCCACTGTAAAGAGACTCTTGGCAAAACCTATGATATCTGTGGAGTCTACAATCACCACATCGAATTCATCCTTATGGGATTTTATGAATTCAGCACCATCCATGTTCTGGATGTGAACCTTTTCGTTATCTATTGCCGAGGAAACAGTGGGGAAAAACTCTCTGGATATATTAATGACCTCCCTGTCGATCTCTACAAAATCCACTCTTTCTACTATATCATGTTTTAGAACCTCTCTGATTGCCCCCCCATCACCGCCACCTATTACCACCACCTTCCTGGGATTGGGATGTGCATGCATCAGCACCTGTACAAGCATTTCATGATAAAAGAACTCATCCCTTTCTGTAAGCTGTACAACACCGTCAAGCACAAGGATTTTGCCGAAATACTCATTCTCGAATACCAGAATTTCCTGATACTGGCTCTTTCCCTTGTAGAGAATCCTGTCAACATCATAGACATACTGTATTGGAGCATAGGGGTCTTTTTCAAAGAACTTTATCATCTCAGCCTCCTGATTTATTTGGAGTTTTCTAATTCTAACTGAAGAGACAGTACTCTTTCAATTTCTTTTTCAGCCTCGATGGCATAGTTTTTGAGTGGCGTTGTAGGATTAGATATGGCCCTGCTGAAGAATCTCTGAAGAATATTTGATATGGAAGGATAAAGGGGAGTCCGTGGTCTTGGGTATGATGTGAGAAAGACATCCTTCATGTACTCAAACTGGGGGTTTGCGTTCAGTATATCGGGATCAGAATAGAGCTTCTTTCTTGTAGGAGCCTTTCCTGCCTTCAGGGCAATAAGCTTCTGAACCCGCTCACTCGAAAGGTATTTAGCAAAGGTCCATGCAGCATCCCTTTTGTCAGTATAGGCACTTATACCAACCTGCCAGCCACCAAGAGTGGAAAAGCTTCTGCCACCAGGGAAATGGGGAAGTCTTGCAATGCCAACCCTACCAACTATCTTTGATTTTGCAGGATCATTTGATATCTTCCATGCATAGGGCCAGTTTCTATGAAACACCGCCTTGCCCTGGGTAAACAGAGCAAGTGACTCTGGCTCCTGATATGTCAGCACTCCTCTTGGAGCAATACGTCCTATAATCTGATCTCTTACAAAGGCTATGGCTTCAAGTGTTCTGTTATCTGTTAAGCCCACCTTGCCAGTGTCTGGATCCAAGATAAAGCCGCCATTACTAAGTATGAATTCCATCATATCACATACAAGCCCCTCATATTGTTTGAACTGACCTGAATACCCATAGATTGTATTGCCCTGTCGGGTCTCTTCTTTCGTTATATGCTCAGCGATTTTCACCAGCTCCGGCCATGTTTCAGGTGGAGCGTATCCATATTTTTGAAGGAGGTCTTTTCTGTAATAAAGGAGCCCACTATCAATAAAAAGGGGTATGCCATATATGTGTCCCTTATATGTATTGGCAAGGATGGTGCTCTCAAGAAATTTCCTTCTCTCTTTTTCAGGGAAAAGCTTATCAAGCCTCATTGCCCATCCCGCAGAGGCGAATTCAGGTGGCCATATGACATCCATAAGAAAGACATCAACATCCTTGCTTTTGTTCTTCAACTTCTGTGTCAGCATATCATGAAAGGCAGTTGAAGAATGAGGGCCTATTTCACGAACAATCTTTATATCAGGATGTTCCTGTTCAAAGGTGTTGATGATCTCATCCCATACCCCTGGAACATTGGGCTTCCAGGTAACGAAATGAAGTATTGTTTTCCCGCCTGTCTCTTTTTTTGTACAGCCTATGGGAAGTATTATAAACAGACTCAGAAAGATCAGTATAATTTTAAATCTTGATATATCCATGTGTTTAAATTCTTTTATTGAATCCAGAGGAGTTTTCTGAATATCCAGCCCTTATCTCCAAACTCATCAACAACCTTTACCCACTTCCCTTTGATCTTTAGAACCTTGAATGTATCATATCTAATAGCAGGACTCAGCTCTGTCTTCTTATATCTTGTGCCGGGGCCTGTTCTGATATTTGCAGTGTCTGCTTTTACCACGGCACATCTGTATTTTCCTGTTACGAGGTCTTCATAAATCCAGTGTACATCGCCATCCACATCTTTGACCTTATACCATTTGCCCTTTTTTGAGAGTTTCTGCAGGGGCATATATTTAAAAACCTCCCATGTTTTTTTATATTTGGTCCCAGGACCGCTTCTTAGATTTGCCACAGATGCTTTTACACACAGGGCACCAACTGAATCTATAAAGAAAAAGAAGAGGAATAGAGAAATTGTTATAGTTTTGATGAGGTTATACATTGAGATTATGTTAGCAGACAGTAGCGATTCTTTTCAAGTTGTTACCAAAATCCAGAGATAAAATTCATAGCAGTGGTATGGTAGAGTCTTACACATCTCGTATACCTAAAAAAATCTTCCGATTTTTCGGGGACGCCTTCTGCCTCTTGCCTCCTGACTCCAACTGGTTAGTTTGTGGGATTGGTGGTATTGCCTTAGAACGGTTTTCGAAAATCTAAAAGGTTCACCAGGAGGGTGAACCTGATTTTCGCCTCGGAGACGCACAGGATGTGCGTCGAGAATGATGTGAAAAGGCAATACCCGCCAGTCCCTTATAAGTTTGAATAATTTCCTATTGCTGTTTTAGGGACTGTGTATATCAATCAAGAATTTCAGGTTTTGGTTGACTGCAGTGGGGAAAACAGCTATAATACAACTATAAATGTAATTCCTATCAGGAGGGTACATATGTCCATCCAGTGGACTGAGGATTTATCAACAGGCTTCGAAGAGATTGACAATCAGCACAAAGAGTTGTTCAGCAGAATCAATGAATTCCAGCAGGCGTGCAAGCTTGGCAAGGGGAGGGAGAAGGTGAGAGAAACCATTAAATTCCTTGAGGATTACGTAATAATGCATTTTTCCACTGAAGAGGATTATATGGAAAAATACAATTATCCTGCTTATAATAGTCACAGAATAGAGCATCAGAGATTTATAAAAAACCTTAAGGATATAAAAGAGGATTTTGAAAAAGAAGGAGCAGGGGTATCATTAGTGGTCAATATTAACCACATGATTGTGGAGTGGTTACATAAACATATCCGCAGGGTTGATAAGGCATTAGCCAATTTCTTAAGAGACAAAAACAGGATATAGTTACAGACTTGGTCATATTGAAAGAGAATAAAATTTTTCTTGACAAAATCTCGGCCATTCTATTAATCTATTAATCCTGTAGAGATGGTTCATCTCTTTATAATTCACCATGAAGGGGGGTTGTGGATTGCATGCTTTAGGTACCCATCTACTGGTAGAATTAAAGGATTGTAACAGGGAGATTCTCAAGGATCTCGAGGCTGTTAAAGACGCTATGGTCTCTGCTGCCAGAGAGGCAAAGGCCACAATCATTGATGTATCCTTCCATGAATTCAGTCCCTTTGGGATAAGCGGAATGGTTGTAATCGCTGAATCACACCTCTCAATACATACATGGCCAGAATATGGATATGCTGCTGTTGATATCTTCACATGTGGAGATGTAATAAAACCTGAAGAGGCTGCAAGATATCTCATTGAGAGGTTTGAATCCAGAAATCCTTCGATTGTAGAGATGAAGAGAGGGATCATCTCTCATCAGAACGAGAAGCTACCTCATAAGGTCTGTGATGCTCAACTCCAGATGGTTTCTTGAATTTACTAATGAATCAGAGGCAGCGCTCCACTCGATAGAGGAAGTGCTCTACACCTCCCAGACACAGTACCAGAGGCTTGAGATACTGAGACTTGGCAAATACGGAAAGGCTCTGGTACTTGATGGAAAAATGCAGTCTGCCCAGAGTGATGAGTTTATTTATCATGAATCCCTTGTTCATCCTGCACTTATTACCCATGGAGAGCCCAGAAGGGTTCTCATTGCTGGTGGAGGGGAGGGTGCTACAATCAGAGAGGTGCTACGATATCCTACTATTGAGTCTGTGACGATGGTTGACCTTGATGAAGAGGTGGTTGAGGCCTGTAAGAGACTGTTGCCTGAATGGCATGAAGACACCTTTGATGACCCCAGGGTAGAGGTGGTTTACGAGGATGCAAGGGTATTTATAGAAAATTCCACAGTTCCCTATGATATTATTATTCTTGACCTTCCAGAACCCATGGAGGAAGGGCCTGCTATAATGCTTTATACTGAGGAGTTTTATAAGAATGTATATGAACACCTCGGTGAAGGGGGAATCATGGTTACCCAGGCCACTACCATTGCACCTCATAATCTGAACTCCTATAAGATCATATTTAATACCATATCCCAGGTCTTTCCTGTTGTCAGGGGATACTATACATTTGTGCCATCCTTTTATACACCATGGGGTTTTGTTCTTGCATCAAAGGCCTCTGATCCAAAGTCACTGACCTATGATGTACTGACGGAGAGAATATCAAGGCTTAACGCTACCCTTGGATTTTACAATGAGGAAACCCATTATGGAATGTTTGCCCTGCCAGGTTATCTCAAGAAGGCACTTGATGAAGAGAAAAGGGTAAACAGAGACTCATCTCCCATATCCTTTTATTAATACTACCCTGCAAGCTTTTTCTTCAATGCCAGCCTTTTGAGCCTTGTTATATGAGATGTTATATCAATCTCTTTTGGACAGACCTCTACACAGTTATAGATTGAATGACAACGAAAAAGACCATGTGGATGAAGAATTCTTTCAAGTCGTTCATCCTGTGCACGGTCACGAGAATCGAAGATAAACCTGTATGCCTTAAGTAATGCTGACGGGCCAAGGTATTTTTTGTCTGACCAGAATACAGGGCATGAAGATGTACAGCAGCCACACATTATACAGGTAATGGACTCGAGAACCTTATGCTGGTCCTCAGGGCTCTGGAGGCGTTCTCGCTCAGGTGGTGGCTCATTATTTATGAGATAGGGCATGAGCTGATCATTCTTTTCAAAGAATATCTCCATCTCCACAACAAGGTCTTTTATTACAGGAAAGGCCTGAATGGGTTCAATAACTATCTTCTCTGGCATGTCTTTCATTAAACTCTGGCAGGCAAGCCTGTTACGACCATTGATTTTCATTGCACAGGAGCCACAGATTCCATGGGCACAGGAACGTCGAAAGGTGAGACTGCCATCCATGGTGTCTTTTATCCTGATCAGACCATCAAGCACTCGTTCTGAAGGCTCCATCTGAATAGTGAAATCATCCCACCACTGTTGAGGTGCTTTGTCAGGGTCAAACCTCTTTATACGAAACAGATAGCTTTTCAATCTCAGTATTTCCTCTCCTCAGGCTGGAATCTCTTGATTACAACAGGTTTGTAAGTAAATCTCCAGTTATTGTCTGTTTTAAACACAAAGGTATGCTTCAGCCAGTTCTGGTCATCCCTTTTGGGATAATCCTCTCTGTAATGAGCACCTCGACTTTCCCTTCTCTGAAGGGCTGACCTTGCTACTGCCTGGGCAAGATTGAGAAGATGGCGGAGTTCCACTGCCTCGAGCAACTCTGTATTGAATCGTCTGGCGCGGTCTTTAAGAGAGATTGCTTCAGCTCTCAGGTATAGTTCCTCAAGTTCGTCTATGGCCTGTCTTATTGTATCTTCATGACGGAAGACAGAACAGTCATCCATCATAATTGTTTGCATCCGCTCGCGTATATCTCCTATCTTCTCTGAGCCTTTACTGTGTAACAAACTATCTAAGATAAAATCAGTTCTGTCTATCTCCTTATCCTTTATATCCTCCAGAGAGAGGTTTTTAATATCATGTCTTATGGCCTTGCCTGCCCTTCTTCCAAAGACCACTGTGTCCAGTAAAGAATTGCAGCCAAGCCTGTTTGCACCATGAACAGATACACAGGCACACTCACCTGCTGCATAAAGGCCACCTGCTGTATGGCCTGTTTCATCCATTAAAACACGCCCATCAATATCTGTGGGTATGCCACCCATTGCATAGTGTGCAGTGGGCAGCACGGGGATGGGCTTTTCTGATGGGTTGATTCCCAGATATATCCTGCAGAAGGTGGAAATCTCGGGTAATCTTTCCTCTATGATCTTTCCTGGTATATGGGTAAGGTCAAGGTGGACATAATCCCTGCCATTAATCCCCCGTCCTGCTTTCACCTCTGAAAGGATTGCCCTTGATACCATATCCCTTGGGGCAAGGTCTTTGATAGTGGGAGCATATCGTTCCATAAATCGTTCACCTTTGTTATTTATCAAAATTCCTCCCTCCCCCCGTGCACCTTCTGTTATCAATATGCCAAGTCCATAGAGACCTGTGGGATGGAACTGAAAGAATTCCATATCTTCAAGAGGAAGTCCCCGATCAAGAAGTATACTCAGGCAGTCTCCCGTGCTTGCATGGGCATTTGATGTGGTCCTGAAGACCCTGCCATAGCCACCACTTGCCACAACCACTGCCTTTGATGAAAATATATGAAGGCTGCCTGTGGCTATCTCCAGTGCTATTACCCCTCTGCATACGCCATCCTCTATAACTATATCCAGTACCTGGAACTCGGGAAAGAAACGAACATTTCTCAACTGGCACTGTTCATATAATGCAAAGACTATGGCATGACCTGTTCTGTCAGCAGAATAGCAGGCCCTCCTTACAGGTGCCCTGCCGAACGCCCTTGTATGCCCTCCGAATCGTCTCTGGGCAATCTTGCCCTCTTGTGTCCTTGAAAAAGGTACCCCCATGTGTTCCAGTTCTACCACAGTGCGTATGGCATCCTCACACATCACCTCAATGGCATCCTGGTCACCAAGAAAGTCGCTGCCTTTTGTAGTATCATAGTAATGCCATTCAGGGCTGTCAGGCTCTTCATTGCCCAGTGCTGCAGCAATGCCTCCCTGTGCAGCTGTGGAGTGGCAACGGGTGGGATACATCTTGGCAAGCACAGCTACCTTTGAGAACTCTGATACCTCAAGGGCAGCCCGCAGTCCTGCAAGACCGGAGCCGATTATTACAGTATCAAAACTGTGTCTGAAGAAATTCTTTTTCATAAAAGGGTTATCCTTCCATCTTTATGTAAATCCCCAACTATAAGTTGTAATAATATAAAAAAACGACCAACATTCTTCTGCCCGTAGCATGGTGTAATCTTACAC
>JALUSH010000160.1 GCA_027016675.1 Thermodesulfovibrio sp. | reverse complement strand
CTGTCAAAGTCGATAATATCAAGGGCCTCGGCAATATCCCAGTGGTTCAGTGGTTTGAAGTCAAACTCCCCTGGGGTTCCCCAGCGTCTTATCTCGACATTGTCTTCCTCGTCCTTGCCCACAGGAACAGATTCATGAGGTATATTGGGTATGTTCAGAAGGAAATCCCTTATCTGGTTCTGTACATCCTTCAGTTCCTCATCAAGTGATTTTATCCGTTCTGATACGGTTTTCATCTCCTTGATCATCTCTGAGGCATCCCTGCCTGCCTTCTTGAGTCTGCCAATCTCGTCTGAGACAGTATTCCGCCTGTTTCTTAATTCCTCAACCTCCTTAATGATGGATTTGCGACGATTATTCAGATTTATCAGTTCATCCACCTCAATATCATAGCCTCTCTTTGATATTGACTCTTTAACTGAATTAATATTCTCCGTCACAAAAGTGAGATCAAGCATAGACAGACTCCCTATAGTTGATTTTTTATGCCTAAGTAATAATGTTCATTATACAAAAAAACATAAAAATCCTGCCAAATTATAGTTCAGAAGCTCCAAATATTTTAAAAACGTATACAAGGCGGAATACCGAAGAAACATAAAGTCTCACTTTTGAAAAAATTCCTTTTCCCTGAGGTAATCAATTATCAGAGACAGGCAGAGGTGGTTCATCATCCCAGTAATGCAAGGAGTTTTAAATTATTAAAAACAAAACTTTTTTTCACCCAAAGAGGGTAATACAAAGGTTGCTGGTGATTGCTACTGTCGGTATTGCTACATGGTGTTCTTCACCACCTCTCTCTGCCCGTGGGGGGAGCAGTGCTGTGGTGGAGTCTGAAGGGTTTTGAATTTTGTGTTAGATTTGCCGTGGATGGCAAATTGCAAAATTCCCTCGGAAGCGGACAGGGATGTCCGCTGAGAATGAGTGAAGACTCCACCATAGTACTGCTATGTATGGTATGTATATAGAGTTTTGTCTGTTTTTCTATAAAAATGGGGGGAACTCCTGTAATACATCTAAATTGACTAACAGATGTTATAAACATTACAATAGGATTGCTATGCGAGTAACTGTAGCCTGTGTTGTCATACTTTTGTTTGCCTATTCCATTGCCTTCGCATCACCAGAGATATTCTTTGATGATGATTCCTATGACTTTGGTGACGTAAATCAGGGTGATGTCCTTGAGCATACCTTTACATTTAAAAACATTGGTGACCAGACCCTAGTTATAGAGAAGGTAACTGCCTCTTGAGGCTGTACTGCAACAGTGGTCAGTTCAGACCACCTTGGCCCTGGTGAAGAAGGACAGATCATGGCAACAGTCAATACCGACGGTAAAAAGGGATTGATTACCAAAACTGTGCAGATAAGGTCCAATGACCCTGAAAAACCAATTGTAATATTAAAACTAAGGGCAAATGTACTGGACCCCTTTCATAAAGGGGTGCATGAAGCAAAGGAAATCTTTCGTTCCCCCTGTAGTAGATGTCATGTAGAGAAGGGTCTGGGGAAAAGTGGGGCAGCCTTATACCAGGCGGATTGTCTCTTATGCCATAGACGTGGAAAATCGGCAGTGTCTATAAGTGAAATGAAGAGGCTTACCCGGAAGGAATTAGAAGAGATTATAAAATACGGCAAGCCTGATACAATGATGCCCGGGTTTTCCTTTGAAATAGGTGGCCCACTTACAGAAAGACAGATTAACTCTCTTGTTAGATACATAAAAGGAAGATAGGATTTACCCTAAGCCTCCAGCAGCTTTTCTTCCTCTTCCTGTTCAGTCTTACACTCAATACACATTGTTGTAACAGGGCGAGCTTCAAGTCTTTTGATTCCTATTTCACATCCGCATACCTCACAGATACCATAAGTACCATTATCTATCTTTTCTATAGCAAGTTCGATCTTTTTGAGGAGTTTCTGTTCCCTGCCGCGCAGGCGGAGCATGAAGTTTCTGTCCACCTCTGCAGATGCCTGATCTCCCATATCAGGGAATGCACTTTCCTCGGGTAATGTATTTAAAGCTGACTCTGCCTCCTGGAGCAATTTTTCGCGTTGTTCTATCAGTGTCTTTTTGATCTCCTGAATCTTCTGCTCTCGTTCACTTAGCTGGTTCTTTGATGTCTTTTTACACCTGCCCTTTTTTGCCCCCTTCTTTGTAGTTTGCCTTTTGGAAGATGATTTTGAGTTGTTCTTCTTTTTTGCCGGCATATCCATCTCCTTCAAATGTTTTCAGCAATAACTAATTGGTAAAGAGTAACAGAAAGGTTGTAATTTAGTCAAGATTACCCTTTATCAATATGGAGGCCTCTCGGAAATTGTTATTTGCATAAATATACAAGGCATGGGGAAAATTTACTCAATGGATTAATATTTTACACACTTTTTACTGCCTGAAAATGCCAAGATAATTAATATAAGTAGTTGAGATTAAAAGATAAACTGTCAGGTATAAATCTCTTGGCATAAAGTGTGCTAAAATATGATTGCTATGGACAAGATTTTAACAGTTTGTCCCTACTGTGGATGTGGATGTGGACTTTATCTTCATGTTGACAGGGGTAGATTAGTAGGTGTCTCACCCAGTAAAAGCCATCCTGTAAACAGGGGAAGCCTCTGTGTAAAGGGCTGGAATGCGCATGAGTTTGTAATACATCCTGACAGGCTTCTTTCACCCATGATTAAAGACAAGGGAGAGTTCAGGGAATGCACATGGGACATAGCGCTTGATTACGTGGCCCATAGGCTGATGGAGATCCGCGATAGACATGGGCCTGACTCAATAGGGATTCTCAGTTCTGCTAAATGTACAAATGAGGAAAACTATCTGATGATGAAGTTTGCCAGGGCTGTTGTGGGAACAAATAATATTGACCATTGTGCACGGCTCTGCCATTCATCCACAGTGGGAGGACTGGCTGCAGCCTTTGGCTCAGGTGCCATGACCAATTCCATTTCTGAGATAAGAGATGCCAAGGTTCTCTTTGTAATAGGTTCAAATACCACGGAACAGCATCCCATGATAGGTATGCATATGCTTGATGCGGTTGACAGAGGGGCTATCCTGATTGTTGCTGACCCACGTCGGCCCCAGATTGCAGAGTTTGCACATATTCATCTCAGACACAAACCAGGAACTGATGTGGCGCTTCTGATGGGTATAATGCATATCATTGTTAATGAAGGACTTGTTGATATAGATTTCGTTCGGCGAAGAACAGAAAACTTTGATACCTTTGAGAGGATTTTGAGGGATTTCCATCCTCATGCTGTTGAGCGCATAACAGGTGTTGGCATTGAGGAGATACGACGTGTTGCGAGAATCTATGCAATGGAGAAACGTTCCATGCTCTTTTATGCCATGGGGATTACCCAGCATATTACAGGAGTGGACAATGTGAGGGCCTGTGCCAATCTGGTAATGTTGACAGGACATATAGGACTGCCTTCTTCAGGGATAAATCCATTGAGAGGGCAGAATAATGTTCAGGGTGCCTGCGATATGGGTGCACTTCCTAATGTCTATTCGGGTTATCAGACTGTAACAAATCCAAGGGCACGAAGAAAGTTTGAAAGGGCCTGGAAGAGAAAACTCCCTTTAAAGCCAGGGCTTACAGTTGTAGAGATGACTGAGGCAGCATACGAAGGCAGACTGAAAGCCCTGTATATTATGGGAGAGAATCCCCTCCTGTCTGATCCTGACCTGAATCATGTCAATGAGGCAATGAAGAGGCTGGATCTGCTTATAGTACAGGATATATTTCCCAACGAGACCATGCAATATGCCCATGTGGTGCTTCCAGCATGTTCATTTGCTGAAAAGGATGGCACATTTACCAACACAGAGCGGAGAGTTCAGTTGCTAAGAAAGGCTATTGAGCCTTTAGGAAATTCAAGGCCTGACTGGGAGATCATTACAGAGCTTTCGAGAAGAATGGGATATGATATGAAATACAGGGGAACATATGAAATAATGGAGGAGATAGCACTTCTGACCCCTTCTTATGGAGGCATGCTGCATCATAGATTGCGTGAGGTACATGGATTACAATGGCCATGTCCTGATGTAGCGCACCCTGGCACCCCATTTCTACACAGAAAGAAGATTGCCAAGGGGCTTGGAACATTTATAACTGTTGAGTTCAAGCCGCCAGCAGAATTGCCTGATGATGAATATCCATTTATCCTGACTACTGGCAGGATATATTTTCATTATCATACTGGAACCATGTGTAGAAGAACCTCTGTACTGGAAAGAGAGGAGCCTGAATGTTATGTTGAGATCAATCCTGATGATGCAGAGGTATTACATATAAAAGACAAGAGTCAGGTTAGGGTTTCTTCAAGAAGAGGCTCTATAACGGTGTTTGCAAGGGTTACTGACCGAACTCCACAGGGTGTTGTTTTCATCCCCTTTCATTATTCAGAGGCAGCAGCCAATCTCCTTACCAATGCAGCTCTTGATCCCACTGTAAAGATACCTGAATACAAGGTGTGCGCTGTGAAGGTGGAACCCCTTATAAAAGAGGATAGAAGACCCAGAAGTATAAAGATCGTAGACCTGGAGGATCTGAGGATAACATGACAAAAGAGTGGATTTTGCCGAAGGGACATCTCTCCTACTGGCTAAGACAGCTAAGAAACACGGCAAGTCTGATAGCTCCGCTCAGGGTGGATGGAGATATTGTGTTCAAATCTCTGGAAAATATTCATGAAGTATCCCTTGATAATCCTGCACTTCTGCCTTCCCCAAAGGAGTTTCTCTTTCCCCAGCAGGAAAGCCTCTTCTGGGTTGAGGATGGTACAAAAGTAAGACAGTTGTACAATAATGAAAAGAGGTTTGTCTTTGGAGTTCGTTCCTGTGATATTTCTGCATTGAGGCTGCTTGACAGATTCTATCTTGAAGGATATGAGGATCCCTATTACAGCCTGAGAAGAAAGAACACGGTTTTTATCTCTATAGTGTGTAACAATCCTGATCCTACATGTTTTTGTATTGGGCTGGGCACTGGTCCATATCTTGAAAAGGGCTTTGATATACAGCTTACAGACCTTGGGGATCGTTATTTTGTTCAGGCAGGTAATACAAAAGCCATCAGAATTATAAGACAGTGGAAATTCCTTTTTAATAAACCTAAAAGGGTTGACTATGAGGATCAATACGAGGTCTTTCTAAGTTCTAAAGCCAGGTTTCAGAAAAGAATCAGCCTTGAAAATGTAAGAGAATATATACTTGCAGGTAAAGTTAAGGACAGTTTCTGGGGGTCTGTTACTGAAAGGTGTTTTGAGTGTGGAGGCTGTGTATATGAATGTCCCTTGTGTACCTGTTTTACTGTGACTGACAGGGTCTATTCCTTTGGTATCGATAGGGTAAGATTGTGGGATACCTGTCTTTTTAAAGGATTTACAAGAATGGCAGGTGGCATACTTCCCAACGAGAAAAAGATTTTAAGAACCAAAAGATGGTATTATCACAAGCTCATTCACTATCCTGATGTCCTTGGTGGGTTCGGGTGTGTTGGATGTGGTAGATGTACTGTAACCTGTCCTGGCAAGATTGATATGGCAACTATTGCAATAAAACTGAGGGATCTTCAGGACAATGACTAAAACGTATAGAAACATTTATATACCTGAAAGGACGGAAATAAAGGAAAAGCTTTATCTAACAGGGGATGTCTGTCTTTTCAGGGTTGAATCTGAGAGGCCTTTTGAATATAATCCTGGACAGTTCTTCATGGTGTCCCTGTGGGGCGCAGGAGAGGTTCCTATTTCTGTTGCCTCCCTGTCTAATAAAAGAAGAGAGATAGAGTTCTGTATCAGAAGAGCGGGAAAGGTTACATCAGCAATTCATGAACTTCAAGAAGGTAATTTTTTATGGATAAGAGGTCCCTATGGCAAGGCTTTCCCCCTTGAATACGCAATAGGCAGGGATGTACTTATAGTGGGCGGGGGTATTGGGCTGGCTCCACTCAGGCCAGTGCTTCAATGGGGGCTTCAGAATAAGAATAGTATAAAAAAGATATCCCTTTTGTATGGTGCAAGAACTCCGGAAGATATAATATTCAAAGAAGACTTGCAAGAGTGGGCTGAAAAAGGCATCAATGTGGTCTTAACAGTTGACCGTCCCGGTGACGGCTGGGATGGTAACATTGGTCTGGTAACAACACTATGGCACAAGGCTGAAATCGATTTTAAGGATGCTGTATCTTTTATCTGTGGCCCGGAGGTAATGATAAAGGCAGCAATAAAAGACCTCTTCTTTTTTGGTATGCCCGAGGAACGAATTATTACTACCCTTGAAGCACATATGAAGTGTGGTGTGGGTAAATGTGGACATTGTTATAACGGTGAAAAATACATCTGTACTGATGGTCCTGTTTTCACATATAAAGAGATAAAAGAGTTTAACCTCCTCTGATTTGCACCTTTGCAGTTAAAATTTGCAATTTTGCAAATTTTAAATCAGACTATTTAATGAAAATCAAAGAGTTATCTACTGGCATAGTTCGTGCAGTTTTACTTGCAACTGCCCTTCATTTCACTCCCCCTCAATTGCCCTGACAGTGTATAACTGTCAGGGCCTTTTTAATATTTATGTTCTGAGCTAACTGCTCAGCAAGAGACAGGACCTCATGTGCTACCGGAGAAGGACGGGGTATTTCGATCAGTGCTTCCTTGAACAGAACAACAGAAATTTGAGATTAATTTTTTTATATCCCTTGAACCGCAGTGGGGACATATGGTATCCTTTTCTGTACTACCCATCTTCTGGAGAAGAGTGAAATCTCTATTGCAGGAATTACAAATGTATTCATAGATAGGCATAAGCACCTCCAAACAATTAAAAAGTTATGATACTTATTAACTATTATATATCATGAAACGAGAAAATTCAATGTCTGAGAGTATATTGCTTATAAGTTCATCTGAGGAGACAGGAAAGGTTCTGAAGAGCATCTCAAGAAAACTCAACCATAGACTAATTATCAAGAAGAACATAGCCTCTGGTGTAAAAGTATCAAAGGATTCTCAGATAGTGGTAATAGATTGCAAGATGCCAGATGGAACCTGTATTGACTGCCTTGAAAGTCTTGTGGAGCTTAATAATGACCTTGTTGCTATTGTACTTGTGGAAAACGGAAATGAAGACTTAACATTAGAGGCATTCAGGAAGAAGGCATTTTTATGTGTCCCCATACCCGTCAACATGTATGTTATGGAAGAGGTAATAAAGAAGGCAGTCAACTATAAGGAACTCCTTTGCAAGAGCAGGATGTTATATGATTGCTCTATAGAGGATTTTCTCAAGATAAAGTTAAAGGGGTATGTGCAGAAGATCAAAGAGATAGGGGACATTGATTTATACGATACTGTAGTTTGCGAGGTTGAAAGGGTACTTCTCAAGATTGCCTACGAAGAGGCAGATTGTAATCAGGTGAAGGCCTCACAGATACTGGGACTAAGCAGAAATACCATCAGGAACAAGTTGAAAAAATACCGTATGATATGATTTAATTAAGTGTATTTGGGTGGAAACTTGCTTGAGAGGGGGCAATATGTCAGAATATATGAAGATTTCACCATTTTTTTCCATCCTTTTATTTTCAGGACTGATAATTATTATTCAACAGGCCTTCTTCTACTTAAAGCTGAAAAACATACACAGAGTCACAACAATAACATATAATCTTAGCCGGTTTCTTGAGATACGTCAGGTTCTGCTGGAAATTAAAGACCTGCTTCAGCAAAGATATAGACACCTCAGAATAGAAATTCTCTATCTTGATAGACACCAGAGTCTTTTGAAGTGGCTTGACAATGCTCAGTGGTTACACTTTCATGTTGATAGAGGGGGTATCTTTTTACAGTCCTGCTTGAAGAATAAAATAATCAGAACCAGGAGGGAGGCATTAAAAAATCCCCTTGATAAAGAGATCGCAGAGGTGCTATCTTTGGAAGCCTTCACTTTGATTCCCTTTTCTCTTTCCATAATAAAATATTACAGCAAGGACTTTGGCCGTCTTTCCTATATCTGCGATGGAAGCAGGGACAACTGTTTCCATAACAGAGAGGAAGACATTTTTAAGAGATATCTGGAGTGTAGACGGTGTGATGCCTTTTCCGCACTTGGAGTTGTTGTAATCCATTCCAAAAGCAGGCCGGTAAAAGGCTGTGATATCAGAGGGATTAGAAAGATAATCACCATGCCAGCAGTAGCGCAGTGTCTGTATAATGCCTCTATTTATGAATGGTCAAGATATCTAAGTACAAAGGATGCATTAACAGGCCTTTATAATTACAGGGGATTGATGGAAAATCTGGACAGAGAGATTGCTCGTGCTTCAAGGTTTAACTTTCCTTTGTCATTGTTATTTATAGATATTGATGACTTCAAGGAACTTAATCGCATAAGGGGACATCTTTACGGAAATTTATTCTTGAAAAGGGTTGCAGATAGACTGTGTATGCATACGGGGATTTCGGACTTTGTATGCAGGTTTGGGGGAGATGAGTTTGTTATTGTACTGCCTGGTTCGGACAGGATTACTGCATTGAATATAGCGTCAAGGATTAGAAAGGATCTGTATAGTACAATTAACAGGGAAGGATGTACTGTCAGTATTGGTGTAGCAACCTTTCCTGATGATGGTAATAACGTGGATGACCTCATATCTTCGGCGGACAGAGCTATAAGAAGGGCCAAAAATGCCGGGAAAAACATGATAGTGGCTTAAAAATACAAAAATAGATTGCCTAAAGTTATAATTTTAGGTTGACAAGAGTATTCTCTTTAATCTATGTTAAAATATATAAATGACCAGGGTCAGAGGTAACGAGGCGCAGAATTAAAAGGGAAAGGAGGTGGTGAGGCTAAGTTTTTAAACTATTTTTTTGTTATTTTCAATTGATTACAATTGAAAAAACAAACCAACTAAAAACGGGGAGGAAGTATGAAGAAAAAGACTCTATTTGTATATTTACTTGTAGCCTTTTTAATTACCTTTGGTTTTTCCTTGGTTTTTGCTGGTGAAGTCTCTGGCCCTATGGGTAAAGGTGTAGAGAGGAAAGCCCCCCAGTTGAATGGAGTCGCCTATATTCAGGGTCATGGTGGTCATGTGGCAGTTGTAAATCTTGCCACAGGTGAGGTAAGAAGAATAGTTCATGGTAAGCCTTCCGACGCACTTACACTTTCAAAGGATGGGAAAAAACTATACGTCTTCAGCCTTGATGGTTATGCAAAGGAGATAGACCTTGTAACCGGAAAGCAGTCAGAGTGGGTAAGACTTGGTAAGAAACACTGTGGTTCAAACATAGCTCCTGATGGCACTCTCTGGGTAAGTGATATGGCTGATGGTCATGTCTATGTCTATGATCCCAAGACACACAAACTTGCAGACAGCTTCCCTGTAAGCAAGTCCATATGCGGAATTGACTTTTCAAAGGATGGCAAAGTTGCCTATATTTCAGATATGCCAGGTGGCTTTGTCAGCATTGTTGATGTAAAGACAAAGAAGGTTATAGGAAAGATAGAAGGTGTTGGTAACTTTATCCATCGTGCAAGGCTTCGTCCAGGTACAAATGAACTCTGGCAGTCTGAGGGTAACGAGCTGAAGGCTGGTAAACCCTATGGTGTGGGTTATGCCGAAGCAGGTGGAGTGCCTGGTGGAATCAGTATCGTTGATGTCAAGACAGGCAAGGTAAAGGATTTCATCATTACCGGTGGCAACCCTCATGATGTTGCCTTTACCCCTGATGGGAAATACGCCCTTGCTGCTGTAAGACAGGTACCTGAACAGGATGACAGTGGTATTGTAGTTATTGATACTAATACAAAGAGGATCGTGAAGGTCTATTCAGCCTGCAAGAAATGTCATGGAGCGATCGGCTTCGAGGTTCCAGAGGACAAAGATGGTGGAAGAGCATTCCTTTGCGGTATAGATGTAAACTGGAATGAGACAGGCTTTAGCAAGGCCTGCGAATAATCAGTTGCCCTGAAGGAAAGGGTGTCTGCAGACCCTTTCCTTCAGATTATATATCCACTCTGCTAATTTACAGGATTCTTAACAAAGATCGCTTCAATAATGTAATGAACAGAAAGATCATTATATACATTTCTTTGTTACTGTCTTTATCTATTGGCCTATTTATTTTGCTACCTGTTCATCTGAATATTCAGAAGACAGGACAGTTGAGCCTTGATGTCTGCAAAAAAAACGTTCAATTCAATCATCTCTCAGGGATTGTCTATATCCCGATTACCAGCACTGTGGTGTTGAATGCTCCTCAGTATCGGATAGTCAAGTGGAATAGTTATT
>JALUSH010000159.1 GCA_027016675.1 Thermodesulfovibrio sp. | reverse complement strand
ATCATAAGACTCAAGGATATTTCAAAGGGTATGAAAGGTGTACTGACATTTTATACGACCGGTGGGAATTACACGGTTACTTTAGATAAACTGCCATACTGGCTTGCTGAAACAAGGATGGGATTCCTGGAGGATTATACATATTATCCTGACATCAAAAATTGGTTTGTGGTGGATGGAGATATATCTATAAAGGCAGAGGATGGAATAAAGATAATCCTCAGAGGTGGCGATAAGGCACGCGTAGTTAAAAGGATAGAGCCACAATTCGATCCAGAAGAGTATCCTTACCTCGATATAAACGGAGAGATTATAACACCGGATAATCTCAAGATAGATGTAACAGTCGGTATAGACCTTGATGGCAACAGATGGAGCGATGAAGAGATAAAGATAGGAACATTCGAAAAGGATGGTCTAAAGGTGAGCACCAAATTGAGCTCAGCCTTTAAGAGGAGATTCGGCTATCCGGGGAAAAAAATCTATAGACCAGTATGGGTATCCTTTAACATAAAGAATATTAAAAATAGTGGACTCCCAAGGATCATCCACATCCGAAGACTCGGATTTTACCATAAGGTACCATTGTTGCACGTGCCAGATGATATGGAACATGATGGAATCACACTCACTATAGATGGACAGAGAATAGACTCTGGTGGACGCATATCCTTTAAAAGAGGTGTGCATACCATAGGGTTTGAAACTAATGGTGATATACAGGGTAGCACTGGTGATAGACTCATAGTGATATCACAGGTAGAGGGTTCGAGACCTTATGGGGATACTGATAAACATTTTATAGATTATATGAGGATCAATCCTACAAGATACGAAATAAGGATAGTATCTAATACAGAACCATTCTGGCTTATCTTTAATGAACGATTCCATCAGGGCTGGCATGCCTTTGTTGTAGATGATTCAAAAAAGACCAAGAGAAAAATACTTTCAGCAGTGTTACCTGTCGCACAGGGATGGGGGAATATAGTCTTCAGTGATCATCGTATTATCAATGGTTATGCGAATGGATGGTGGATAGACAGAATGGGTACCTATAAGATCGTTATTGAATTTCTTCCTCAGAGAGGACTTGTGGCAGGCTTCATTATAACCCTATCTTCTGTATCAGGTGTATTTGTCCTGGGTTCTGTATTCTATATAAGGACAAGGATAACAAAATACCAGGGGAAAGAATAATATGGAAAATAGATCAAAAGGATGGGTATGGTTCTTTTCTGTTATTTGTATGGGACTATTTTTTGCCTTCTTTCACAACATGTATGTATTCAGGGATTTCAGAACGATAAAATTCGACATCCTGAAAAAAGAAGATAATCCACTGATATCAAAGGTTATTAAGAAGGAAAGATTTAGACTGGCAGGTAGGGAGTACAATCTTGTATGGATGGGGAATGACAACAATACAATACCATTTTATCTCAAGAAGCCACAAACCTTGAGATTTAAAATCGTTGCCTTCTTTCCCAAGTCATCGGATAAGAAAACAAAGGTAATAGTCTCTTTAAATTCAAAGAATGCAACAACCTTAAGCCCTCAGTGGAATAGTACAGAAGAGGTTTCCAGGTTTGTTGTTCCCAAGGATGTTTTCAGGAATGGAAGGAATATACTTGAACTGACAACTATTCCTGACAAAAAAAAGCTCATGGCAGGGTTGAGTTCCATAACTATAAAAAACTATCTCGGTAAAAGTAGTAAATTCCCCAGGGGCTACATAGTCTTTGACCAGAATTACCTTGAAAGAGGGCTCAGTCCCTTTGGGAATTCCTATGATTATTTGCTCTTTCCATCGGCAATGTGCCTGATGTGGATTATAGGTGTAAACCTTATGGCATGGGCTACATCAAAGCCACTCTCACTTGCCATGAAGCGATGGATGATAGTATATCTGCCTGTCATATTTATCCTCTCTGTAAGTTTCCTCTTTTCGATTCTATCTCCCTATACCGTTATACTACACCCTGATAGCTTCTTTGCAGTGGTGCTGGGTCCAGCACTGATCGTTTTGATTTACAGTCTGTTTTATCTTGTTATATGGCAGTCAGATAGACTTTTCAAGGGTGAGCCTGTATTTGAGATTAAGAAGAAAGGTCAGACCATCATAGCAAAGACACAATCCACAGGTAAGGCTGTGCTTTCTGTTATACGCTTTGCAGGAACAACAGCAATCCTTGCCTTTATAGTACTTCTCTTAAGTGCCGGTGTATTGATGATTCTCAACAGACAGCACATGGCTGAAAAGATGGCGGATGTAGCCTACTTTACTTTGGTCTTCGGCATACTCATGCGTCTTTTTGATATAAAGAGGGATGACGACCTGTGAAAAAGGTGGCTCTTTCCCTTGTCCCATCTTAGGATATCCATCAAGAACAGGCATATCAAAGGGTTAATCATGACCATTCTCTTAAACAGCGTATCTATAATTGCCGGTAATTTTCTCAACAAGGTCATCAGTATAGCTATACTTGCTATTCTTACAGGATACCTGGAACCATCGCTCTTCGGTCGCTATTCCTTTATAACAGCCTATGTTCTTTTCTGGGGGGTTCTTACTGATCTCGGAATCAACACATTGATGACCCGTGAGATAGCAGGTGAAAAGGTAGATCCTCATAAAGGATTTGGCAATGCCATTATTATGAGGTTTCTACTTACTCTGACATCCATGATAGTGGCTGTGGTGGCTCTGTATGTTACAGGATACCCACAGGATGTGGTAGAACTGGGTTTTGTAGCATCGCTTGGGCTATTCCTGTCCTTCAGGGGGATATTCTTTAGAACGGTCTTTGATATCCCTTTTCAGGCCTACAAACGAATGTATTATCCTGCCATTGTGAATTTTATAAATGAGCTCTTCTGCCTTTTGGTCATACTCTGGGCTGTAAAGAGAGGATACAGTCTTTTTGAACTTATCCTTGCTATAAATGTGGCAAACATACCTGGCTTAGTTGCGATTATGTACCTTTCTTTCAAGATTCTAAGACCTGAATTCGGTATGGATACAAGTGCCTGCAAGGATATGCTCAAAAAAGCCCTGCCACTTGGTATAGCAACCTTTCTGGAAGGTATATTCCTCTTACTACCTTTTCTTCTTCTTTCGAAGCTTGCTGGAGATGAAGAGATAGCCATGTATTCACTATCCTTCAGACTCGTATCATCTCTCTGGATTATACCATTTGCCATCATGATATCCTTCCTGCCAAAGATGAGTAGAAATGCATCGTTACCTGATATGTTCATTCACGATCTTTTCAGAAGCCTCACAGTAATACTTCTTATAGGTATTCCTATAGCATTGTCTACTGATTATTTTTCCTATACCATCATTGATTTAATAGCAGGGGCTGAATACGCCGGGGCTGTCCCCCTTCTTTTTATAATGA
>JALUSH010000158.1:5864-10400 GCA_027016675.1 Thermodesulfovibrio sp. | reverse complement strand
GCACAGAACTTTCCTATGAGATACCCTGACGGTACTCCTCTGAGGTTTGACAGGGTGCTTCTTGATGCACCCTGTACAGGTGAGGGTAGATTTCGTAAGATACTCCGTTCTGATGAAGCAGAAAAGATGAGACCCTTCAGTGAAAAAAACTCCTGGATCATGAGTCGTTATCAAAAACAAATGATATTAAAGGGCTTTGATCTTCTCAGAGAGGGGGGCATTATGGTTTATTCCACATGTACCTACTCACCTTATGAAAACGAGATGGTGGTGGATTATCTATTAAAAAAGCGAACTAACGCGGAGATAGTTCCTGCAGAAATTGAAGGAATAAGGCTTGAGAAGGGAATATCCGGATGGAATGGAATGGCCTTTGATCCATCTTTAGCAAATACTGTTCGGGCCTATCCCCACCGTATAGACTCCTGGGGATTTTTCATGGCCAAGATAAGGAAAAAAACCCGGTAGAGGGGACTTGAGTATTTCTCCTGAACTAACATATACTTTAATAAGACCCCAGGGGACTTATTCCATGAATCTCCACGATATAATAGAGAAGGTAATCGATTCTGGTTTTTACAGAATCATAATCCTCTTCATTCTTATCTTTCTTATACGGATTCTATTTAAAAAAAAGGTCAATTTACAGACAGACGTTGACAAGTTAGTAAAACTCTCAGAGGATCTACAGCGCAGCGAATACATGATCTTTCATGATGCTGCAAAAAAATGGAGTTTTTCTGAGAATAAGGTTGAAGAGGATTTCAAAAGATACCTTCTCTATGGAGAGCTTCCCCGGTATGTGAAGGAGTATGTGGAAGAACATATACAGGGTTGAAAAAAGTGAAAATATGTTAAAATTGTCAGTTAATTACTTCTAACCCAAAATTCTAAACCATGGATAATAAAAAAAAGAAATCCCTCATAGAGGCCTTGCTGTTTGTCTCTGGTGAGCCCGTATCTCTGAAGGAACTTCAGAGAATAACAGAGTTTGCATCCGGAGAGATTGAATACCTCCTGCAGGAGCTTATGGCTGAGTACAGGACTCGCGAGAGTGGCCTGGAGATAGTACAGGTAGCAGAGGGTTATCAGATGGTAACAAGACCCGAGTATGCCGATTGGATAAAGAAATTCAGATCAACACCCTCTGCAAAACTCTCCATGGCAGCACTGGAGACCCTTGCTGTCATAGCCTATCGACAGCCTATTACAAAGGCAGAGATTGAACAACTACGGGGCGTAAACTCCGATGGTGTGATAAAAAACCTGCTTGAAAGACGACTTATAAAGATCGTTGGCAAGAAGGAGGCACCTGGCAGACCCCTCCTGTATGGTACCACCAGGGAATTCCTCATGTTTTTCGGACTGAAGGATCTCACAGAACTCCCCACCCTCAGGGAACTCAGTCCAGAAGAGTTGTAACAGGCTCTGTATCTTCCGGAGTAACACATGATGAGTGAACATATTGAAAACAGGAGAAATTTGGAATATAATAAAATCAGGGAGTGTCAAGTGAGGGGTGGTAATAATTTGAAAGGAGGGTGAAGAAATGGCAACGGTACAATTAGAAGACAAGGAAGTGGAGGTACTGAAGGAAATCCTCTGGTCTTATTTAGGTGATCTTCGCTTCGAGATTGCTGATACAGATAATAAGAACTGGCGCGACTTTTTAAAAGAAAAGGAGCTGATTATAAAGCAGGTTATTCCCAAGCTGGAAAAAGCCACATGATTTGATTTCACGATTGTTCGTTATAGTTTCATCCTTATCCTTGAAGATCACAGAAACCGAGCACCTTCCGTAGGTGCTCGATTTGAATTATTATCTCCTTCACTATTGTCCGTCAAAAAATTATTGTAAGTATTTATTGTATTCAAAACATATGGTATTTCATACCAGTTTCAAGCCAGATTTCTCCTCTCCTGTGCTGCTGTGAATTTTATCGGTGGATTTGGGTATAATTTATGTTACATATTCTCTTGTAGAGGAGGTTACTGTGGAGCGTTACGAGCCTGAAAAGATTGAGTTGAAATGGCAAGCATACTGGAGAGAAAAAGACCTGTTCCTGACAAAAAAGGACTCCACCAGGAAAAAATTCTATTGTCTTGAGATGTTTCCCTATCCCTCGGGAAAGATCCATATGGGACATGTGAGAAACTATGCCATCGGAGATGTGATAGCAAGATACAAAAGGATGCGGGGCTACAATGTGCTTCATCCCATGGGATGGGATGCCTTTGGCCTGCCTGCTGAAAACGCTGCAATACAGCATGGTGTGCATCCTGCCAGATGGACATATGAAAATATCGACTATATGAAAAGACAGCTCCAGAGGATGGGACTGAGTTATGATTGGTCAAGGGAGGTAACCACCTGTTCCCCCGAGTACTATAAATGGAACCAGTGGTTCTTTCTGAAGATGTATGAAAGGGGGCTTGCCTACAGAAAAAGTTCCTCTGTTAACTGGTGCCCCTCCTGTAGCACTGTTCTTGCCAATGAACAGGTGATAGACAACAGGTGCTGGAGATGTGACAGTGAGGTGCATCAGAAGGAGCTTGAACAATGGTTTTTAAAGATAACAGCCTATGCTGAAGAACTTCTCAAGGGATGTGAAGAACTCTCTGAAGGCTGGCCCGAACATGTTATTATAATGCAGCGTAACTGGATTGGTAAAAGCGAGGGCGTTGAGATGGGCTTCCCCCTTGAGGACAGCAGGGAAGCTATCAGGATATTTACCACAAGACCGGACACACTGTGGGGTGCCACATTTATCTGCCTGTCACCCATGCACCCACTGGCTGAAAGGCTTGTGGATGACAGCAGGGCACTTCAGGAGATAAGGGCAAAATATGGTGTTATGGAAGAAAAACACGGTCTTTTTACAGGCAGGTATGCCATTAATCCCATGAATGAAGAGCGGATACCCATATATATTGCCAATTTTGTACTTATGGAATATGGTACAGGAGCAATAATGTCTGTGCCTGCCCATGACCAGAGAGATTTTGAATTTGCAAAGAAATACAACCTGCCTATAAGGGTTGTTATTGTTCCAGAGGGCGGCTTAAAAGAGCCCCTTGAGAATGCCCATGAAGGTGAGGGTATTCTCAAAGACTCGGGAGAGTTCTCTGGAATGAACAACACCGATGCCATCAGGGCTATTGGTGAATACATAGAGAAAAAGGGCATTGGCAGGAGGGTTGTAAATTACAGACTGAGAGACTGGGGCATATCAAGACAGCGCTACTGGGGCACACCTATTCCAATCATCTACTGTGATGATTGTGGAATTGTACCTGTTCCCGAGGATCAACTACCAGTGGTTCTGCCAGAGAATGTCTCTTTTTCCGGTACAGGTCTTTCACCTCTGCTCCAATGCGAGGAATTTGTTCATACCACATGCCCCACATGTGGTAAAAAGGCACGCCGTGAAACAGACACAATGGATACCTTTGTTGACTCCTCATGGTACTTCATTGCCTACTGCTTCAGCCATGGCAGGCTGGATCTGCCCGGAGCCATAAACAATGAAGATTCAGAGATAGACTACTGGATGCCTGTAGATCAGTACATCGGTGGAGTGGAACATGCTGTCCTGCACCTGCTGTATTCCAGGTTCTTTACAAGGGTTCTCAGGGAGATCGGGCTTGTCAGGACAGGTGAACCCTTCAAGAGACTTCTTACCCAGGGAATGGTCTGCAAGGAAACCTTCAGGTGTCCTGAGCATGGATGGCTTTTACCTGATGAAATAAAGGATGATAGATGCACAAAATGTGGAAAGGATGTAATCCGTGGCAGGGTCGAGAAGATGTCCAAATCAAAAAAGAATGTTGTTGATCCTGATTATCTCATAAAAACCTATGGGGCAGATACCTCAAGGCTGTTCTCCCTCTTTGCTGCCCCGCCTGAGAAGGATCTTGAATGGTCTGACAGGGGCATAGAAGGTGCCCACAGATTCCTCCACAGGATCTGGAATTATATACAAACCAACAGGGACAACCTGCTCAGGGTAAAAGAACTGACTGTCAAAATCACTGCTAATTCAACACCTCTCTTCAGAAAGACCCATCAGTGTATCAAAAAAGCCACAACTGATATAGAGACGCGTTACCAGTTCAACACTGCCATTGCCCAGTTAATGGAGTTGTTTAATACAGTATCTTCCTTTCAACCTGCCACTGATGATGACTGGACAGTAGTGAGATTCAGCATAAAGAATCTGCTACTGCTTCTGAGCCCCTTTGCACCACATATCTCGGAGGAACTCTGGCAGGTTATTGGTGAGACCCCCAGCATAATTGAGCAGCCCTGGCCAGAATGGGATGAGGAGGCGGCCCGGGAAGAAGAAATCGAACTGGTAATACAGGTTAATGGCAAGGTAAGGGCAAAAAGGATGGTTCCAGCCACAATTAATGAAGAGGAAATTAGAACCCTGGCACTTTCAGATGAACGGGTGCAGAGGTTTTTAGATGGCAGAGAGGTCAAAAAGGTCATTGTTGTAAAGAATCGGCTTGTAAACATCGTGGCCAGTTAATGGA
>JALUSH010000158.1:0-5854 GCA_027016675.1 Thermodesulfovibrio sp. | reverse complement strand
ATCATGATTTCATGAGGCTTGCCCTTGAGGAGGCGCTGAAGGCATACAAAAAGGATGAGGTTCCCGTAGGTGCCATAATTGTGAGCAACGGCGATATAATATCAAGGGCACATAACCTCAAAGAGACCACCCGGGACCCTACTGCCCATGCAGAGATACTTGCCATTAGAGAGGCCTCCAGGAGGCTCAAGAGCTGGCGTCTCCTTGATACCACACTCTATGTAACAAAAGAGCCTTGCCCCATGTGTGCCTCTGCCATTGTGCATGCCCGTATCAGGAAGGTGGTTTATGGCTGCAAGGACCCGAAAGGTGGAGCAGTAGAAAGCCTCTATCATCTGCTAAGTGATATCCGCCTCAATCACCAGGTAGAATATCTTTCAGGTGTCCTTGAAGAGGAGTGCGCAGAGATATTGACTGAATTTTTCAGACAGAAAAGAATACCCAGGAAATAATAAAACCCAACTCCGCCCCCTTTACTTTAAAACTTTAAAAAGTTCTAAAAAATAAAAATAAATTAATAAAAAAAACATCATTCTATGAATACTATTGGAATGGATAACCATTTGTCAATCAGAAAACTCTTATGGAATCTGTAGGAATATTCTTACGTAGATATTGTCTTTGAACAGAAAATTTCTCTCACAGTCTTTCGACAAAATCCTTTATTCGCGAAACACCCTCCTCTATGGCTTCCATATTGCATGTATAGGCAAGACGTATATGGGTCTCTGTATTATTGCTCCCAAAATCAATGCCAGGAGTAACGGCAACGTGGCTCTCCTCAAGGAGCCTTCTTGAGAAATCCATTGAATTCAAAGAGTATTTACCTATATCAGCCCAGATGTAAAAGGCACCTTCAGGATAGGCATCGATCAGAAATATATCCTTCAGTGAATTATAAAGATAATCCCTCCTGAGCCGGAAGGTCTCCCTTATGCCTTCAAGATAGTCTTCATCAAAGGCCTCTAAAGCAGCATACTGTGCAGGTGTGTTTGCTGCGATAAATATATTCTGTATGATAACCTCTGCCATGCGAATAAGCGGCTCGGGTAGTATCATCCAGCCCACCCTGAGTCCTGGCATACAGAAATACTTAGAAAAACTATTAATCACTATCACATCATCTGAAAACTGAAGTGCTGTACCTGCCCTGCCCTCATAAACAAGCCCATGATATATCTCATCGGATATGAACCACAGATCCTGCTGTTGTGAAAACTCAACCAGTTCCTTCATCTCCTCATCCATGTAAACAGTGCCTGTGGGATTGGAAGGCGAGGATACCATAATAGCCCCTGTATCCTCCTGAAGGGGGATTATATTTTTATTGATCTTGTAGGATGTTTCCGGACCGATGGGAACAAAGATTGGCTCGCTGTTCAAGAAATAAATAAAATTCTTGTAGCAGGGATAGGATGGATCTGTAAGGACCAATCTTTTTCCTCTATGAGTAAGAAGGGAGAACACAACAAGGAATGCACCTGATGTGCCAGGAGTTATTATTATCCGCTCTGGTGAGACCTTCACATTATAATTAGAAAGATAGTACTCTGATATCTTCTCCCTCAGTTCAACAAGCCCTTTTGCAGGTGTATAAAAGAATCTCCTGTCCTTTATAGCCCTGATGTATGCCTCCAGAACCTTCTCAGAGGGTGGCAGATCAGGCTCTCCCACCTCCATGTGTATTGCATCAGGTATCTCACGCGCCCTGGCAAGGACATCCATAACTATAAAGGGACTTATCTTTCTAATAGCTCCTTCCATATCCTCTCCACCTGCCTTCTGGTCTCTTCTATACCATCAGAGTTGTCTATAACAAAGTCTGCTCTCTTGATCTTTTCCTCTACAGGCATCTGATGAGAAAGCCTCTGCCTTACCTCTTCGGGATCCATGCCCTTGTTCCTCAGCCGCTGCATAACCACCTCACTGTCTGCAGTAACAGTGATAACCCTGTCGTATCTCTTATGAGAGCCTGTCTCAAAGAGCAGAGGGATTTCCACCACTATATCCCTGCCCTTATGAGCATTTATAAATGACTCTATTTCATCAAAAACATGGGGATGTAATATGGCCTCAAGCTCCTTCCTTTTCTTCTCGGAGTTGAAGATCTTTCTGGCAAGGGCCTTTCTGTTAATCTCCTTTCCTGAAAATACCTCCCTGCCAAAGGCCTCACCTATCTGTATCTTTATATCCTCTCGCGCTAACAGATCATGAACAATATCATCGGCACTTATTGTGGCAGCACCAAGGGATGCAAAGATTTTCAATACAGTGGTCTTCCCTGTGCCCAATCCGCCTGTGATTGCTATAACCATTCAGTTAAAGGCTTTCCTTGAGGATTTTCTTCAGTTCCTTCAATCTCTTCAATGCCTCTTCGGGGGTAAGCCTATCAGTGTCTATCTTTTCAAGCCTTGAAATCAGAGGCTCATAATTATAGGAAAACAGGTCAAGCTGCTGGGTCTTTCTCCTGCCCTTCTTACCTGCCACCCTGGGCAGTCCTGTTTCTGTAATCTCAGCACTCTCCAGATTTGTAAGCACCTCCATAGCCCTCCTCACCACCTCTTCAGGCAGACCAGCAAGCCTTGCCACATGGATACCATAACTTTTATCAGCAGGCCCCCTTTCGATCCTCCTGAGAAAGATAATCTCCTCTCCCCACTCCTTCACAGCCACATTATAATTCTTCACGCCCTGGTGTGTCATGGCAATCTCTGTAAGCTCATGATAGTGAGTGGCAAAGAGGGTGCGTGCCTTGATATTCTGGAGTATATACTCTGCAACAGCCCAGGCAATACTTATTCCATCGAAGGTGCTTGTTCCCCTTCCCACCTCGTCAAGGATTATAAGGCTTCTGCTGGTCGCATTATGAAGGATATTTGCAGTCTCTATCATCTCTACCATAAAGGTACTCTGTCCCCTTGAGAGATAATCTGATGCACCTATCCTTGTAAAGATCCTGTCTACTATGCCTATTGTTGCCCTCTCTGCAGGCACAAAAGAGCCCATCTGTGCCATCAGCACTATAAGGGCTGTCTGCCGCATATAGGTCGATTTTCCAGCCATATTCGGTCCTGTAATGATAAGCAACCTGTGGTCTTCTGTATCAATATAGGTACTGTTGGGTATAAACCGTTCTTCAAAGGATGCCTTCTCAAGAACAGGATGGCGTCCTTCTATTATCTCGATAATACCCGACTCATCAACCCGTGGCCTTACATAGTTACTCTTTTTTGCCACAATGGAGAGGGAAAAGAGAAAATCAATCACACCAAGTGCCCTTGCTGTCTCCAGTATCCTCTCACCATACGAGGCAGCTTCCCTTAATATCTCCTGGAACAGCTCATATTCAAGCCCCTTAAGCCTCTCCTCAGCCCCGAGCACCTTGTTCTCATAAGCCTTCAGTTCCTCTGTAATGAATCTCTCGGCATTTACAAGGGTCTGTTTCCTAATATAATCATCAGGCACAAGGTGGAGATTGGGCTTTGTAACCTCAATATAGTAGCCAAATACCTTATTGAATCCTATCTTCAGTGAGGATATGCCTGTTCTGTCTTTCTCCCGCCTCTCCAGGGCTGTTATATAATCCTTGCTCTGTGTTGACAGTGCCCTCAGTTCATCCACATCCCTGCTAAAGCCATCCTTTATAATACCACCCTCTTTCAGGCTGCCTGGCGGGTTCTCCACAATTGCCCTGCCAATGAGATCAGCCAGATCATTAAACTCATGCACCTCTTTCATGAGTTCAGAAATCAATGGAACAGACACACCTGAAAGGGCCTTTTTTATATAGGGAATGGCTGTAAGGGAGTTTTTCATGGCAATGAGATCCCTCGCATTGGCAGTTCTCTGGAGTATCCTTGTGGCGATCCTCTCTATGTCCTGTATCTTTCTCAGATAGGTTCTCAGGATATCCTGCAGTTCATAATCATTTAGAAATGTCTCAACAACATCAAGCCTCTTATTAATAAGCTCTACATCCACAAGAGGACGGGTTATGTTCTGTCTTAAAAACCTTCCGCCCATTGGTGTAAGGGTCTCATCCAGTACGCCCAGAAGGGTATGCTCCTGAGTGGTATCTCTCAGGTTCTCTGTAAGCTCCAGATTGGTCTTTGTAGTGGCATCAAGGAACATGAACTGGGACTGTCGCAGCAGTACAGGCCTGCTTAAAACAAGGTTGCCTTTCTGGTTCTCATGAAGATAATTTATAAGTGCACCTGCAGAAGAGACTGCAGCACGCAGCTCCTCAAGACCAAACACCTCAAGGGAGTATACCTTAAAGTATTCTGTAATAGTCTTGTATGCCTCAGAATAATCAAAATACCACTGATCATAATAGGTTGCATACAGTCCGTTCAACACATACCCATAATGGATATCATCCTTCAGGTTTTCAGGACAGAGAACCTCCTTTGGATTAAACCTTGTAATCTCATCCTCCAGTGGCCTGTCGCTCTCATACACTATAAACTCACCTGTAGATAGGTCTGCAATGGCAATACCGTGTTTCGCACCCTCAGCACAGAAGGCAAGGATAAAGTTGTTCTCCTTCGGGTTCTCAGGCGTATGGGTGCCAGGTGTAATAACCCTTACCACCTCACGCCTCACAATACCCTTTGCAGTATCAGGGTCCTCAACCTGCTCACATATGGCAACCTTGTATCCTGCCTTTATGAGTTTCGTGATATAACCTTCTGCAGAGAAGTATGGTATGCCACACATGGGAATAGGGTTGTCTTTACCCCTGTCACGTGTTGTCAGGGTTATCTGTAATATAGACGAGGCAATCTCAGCGTCTCTACCAAACATCTCGTAGAAATCGCCAAGCCGGAAAAACACGATCGCATCAGGATATTCATCTTTGATGCTGAAGTATTGTTTCATAAGGGGAGTGAGTTCAGCCATATGATTATTAAAAACAATTTCTCAAAGAAAGTTCAACTGTGTGTCCAAAATTGCCAGAGTCAATTTTATGGACAGATGGGTATAGGGTTTGAACGGTTTTAATTTTGCACAATATTTGCCAGGAGGGCAAATCGCAAAATTCCCTCGGAAGCGGACATGGATGTCCGATGAGAATGAGATGAAAACCCTATACCCATCTGTCATACAGAAAGATTGTCACATTTTTTATCGGGAATTTTCAGATATACACAAATCAGCCCTTTGACTGCAGGGCAGTTTGAGATATAGATAGGGTTCAGAGGCCTGTTGAGAAAGGATACAGACAGACAATTTACTTTGTTGGTTACTATAAATTACTGGAGGCGGCGGCCGGATTCGAACCGGCGAATAAAGGTTTTGCAGACCTCTCCCTTAGCCGCTTGGGTACGCCGCCGTATCAGGTCTCAGAGATAGGGATAAGAATCAATAATCACAACCTACAGATAATAGGCTTTGTTATCTACTAACCTCAAATATCCTGTATCTGTATGGAGCGGGCGACGGGATTCGAACCCGCGACCCCAACCTTGGCAAGGTTGTGCTCTACCAGCTGAGCTACGCCCGCAACTCAGGAAGTGAATGAACAACTACTCAATTACGTCTCATATTAGGCTCAAGTGCCTCAACTATTCTGATAATCTGGTCTGTTTTATCATGAGCCTGTTCAAGCTTTTCCAGTCTCTTTTCCAGTTCATATATCTTTATGTTCAGTGCATCCTCTATTACAGCAAGCCTGTTTTTATAATATTCAAGTTCTTTCCTAAGCTTATGATATTCCATGTCATTCGGATTAGTTTCTCTATTTTTGTTCAATCTTTTAAAAAAATTTTCAAAGATTTTCATGGTCATAAAAAAATATCATAACTACCACCATAAAGTCAATTCTGCCTGTTTTATGCAATCTGTGGCTTAT
>JALUSH010000157.1 GCA_027016675.1 Thermodesulfovibrio sp. | reverse complement strand
TTGTTATATTGCTTACAGGTTCTTTTACAGGGATGGTGCTTTCGTTGCAGGTCTTTTACACTCTTAGCAAGTTTGGTTCTGAGGCATTGCTTGGCCCTGCAGTTGCTCTGAGCCTCATAAGGGAACTTGGTCCTGTGCTTTCTGCACTGATGGTAACTGGAAGGGCAGGCTCTGCCCTGACTGCAGAGATAGGTATAATGCGTATTTCAGAACAGATAGATGCCCTTATCTCAATGGCATTAAGTCCAAAGAGGTATCTCATAGTGCCCAACATAGTGGCAGCACTGATAGCCTTTCCCCTCCTTGGTGCTATCTTTGACCTGATAGGGATATACGGTGGTTATGTTGTTGCTGTTAAACTGCTTGGCTTGAGTTCTGGGACATACTTTTCCCAGATGCAGAGTTTTGTTGAGATGGATGATATATGGATTGGAGTGGTTAAATCGTTGAGCTTTGGTTTAATTGTTGCATGGGTCTCTTGCTATAAAGGCTATAACGCTGGCTATGGAGCAAAGGGTGTTAGCAGGGCAACAACCGAGGCAGTGGTTCTTTCATCTATTCTAATACTAATATGGGATTACTTTATCGGTTCGGTCTGGGTATAGAATGAAAATAGAGATAATAGATCTGAGAAAATCCTTTAATGGACAGGAGGTTCTGAAAGGTGTGAATCTTACGATTCACGACAGAGAGCTTATTGTCATAATCGGCAGAAGCGGTGTGGGGAAGAGTGTGCTCCTGAAACATCTCATTGGACTACACAGGCCTGACTCAGGTAGTATTCTTATTGAAGGAGAGGATATATTTAAGGTCTGCTATCGTGATGTATGCAGGCTGAGAGAACGATTTGGTGTGCTATTTCAGGGTGGTGCACTTTTTGACTCTTTGACAGTCTTTGAAAATGTGGCATTTCCTCTCCAGGAGAAGACCAGGCTCTCCAAAGCCGAAATCAGGCAGCGAGTAGATCATGCTCTTGAGGATGTGGGACTAACAGGGATTGAGGACAAATATCCTGCAGAACTCAGCGGTGGAATGAGGAAAAGGGTGGCCCTTGCACGGGCATTGATTACAGAACCCTCAATAGTGCTCTTTGATGAGCCCACTACAGGGCTTGATCCCATAAGTCTGAATTCTATTCATCGTCTTATAATCAGGACACATAAAAAATACCAGTTTACGGGTGTGGTAATAAGCCATGATATACCACAGATATTTGATATTGCTGACAGGGTGGCCATGCTTCATGATGGAAGGATTGTTGAGGTAGGGCTCCCTGAGGAGATACAGCGCTCTGAAAATCCTGTTGTAAAGCAGTTTATCACAGGCTCGCTTGAGGGGCCTATAAAGGTGTTACAATAAATTCAGGAGGATATTGATGAGGAAGATCGACATTGAACTATTGGTTGGCATATTTGTAATAGCGGGTATCTTTGCCCTTGGTTATATATCTGTCAATCTTGGTGAGTTAGAGGTATGGGGCAAGAAAGGCTACACTCTGTATGCAGAGTTTGAAGGCATTGGAGGGCTCAAGCCAGGGGCAAGCGTGGAGATTGCCGGTGTAACAGTGGGTAAGGTAAAGAGTATCCGTTTAACCAGGGACTATACAGCCCTGGTTGAACTGGAGATTAATAATAATGTGCCACTGCAGGATGATGCCATAGCCTCAATAAAGACAAAAGGACTTATAGGAGAAAAGTATGTGGAGATTACACCTGGAGGTTCAGAACATCTGCTGGCTGATGGTGATAAATTGCGGGAGACAGAGTCAGCAGTAGACCTGGAGGGATTGCTTTCAAAATTTGTCTTCGGAAAGGTGGAGTAAGATGGTAAAGCATCAGAAACTGGGATTGTTTTTATTTTGTTTTATTTTTATATTTCTTGTCTTATTTAAATGTACTGTTTTTGCAGAGGATACTGTATCTCATGAAGAGGATTATCTTGATGAGGAGACGATGGTTACAGTAGCAGATCCCCTTGAGCCATGGAACAGGCTGGTATTCCAGTTCAACGATAGACTTTACTTCTGGCTTATAAAGCCTGTGGCTAAGGGTTATTCCATGGTTGTGCCAGAGGACTTCAGGCATGCTATCAGCAATTTCTTTCACAATATCACAGTACCTGTAAGGGTGGTCAACTGTCTGCTGCAGGGGAAAATAAAATCTGCAGGTGTTGAGGCAGTAAGTTTTGTGCTTAATACAACAGGAGGAGTTTTCGGTTTGTACGATTTTGCAGGAAAGGATCTGAAACTCAGAGTTATGGATGATGAGGATCTGGGGCAGACCATTGGTAGTTACGGAATCGGTAATGGTATATATGTTGTCTGGCCAGTACTTGGTCCTTCAACATTACGCGACACCCTTGGGATATTAGGTGATGCTTTTTTAGATCCTGTAAATTATCTTGAGCTGGATAGTACCATAATGGTTCGTTCAATAGAATTTACAAACAAGACTTCTCTGCATCTTGGTGAATATGAGGATATGAAGGCCTCTGCCCTTGACCCTTATATCGCCATACAGGATGCCTATATACAGTACAGGAACAAAAAGATCAGGAAATAGAATATATCTCCGGGAGGAAACATGAAAAAGGGTTTTATTATTTTTACAGTTTTGTTTTTTCTTTTCTTAATACCGGTGAGGTCTTACTCTTCAGAGCCAATGAAACAGTTAAGGGTAACAGTAGATAAAGTATTAGAGATTCTCAAAAGACCTGATCTGAAGAGTCCTGATAAGGAGGAATTAAAAAGGAAACTACTTAGGGAGGTTATCTCTGAACGTTTCGATTTTCAGGAGATGGCCAAAAGAGCACTGGCAAGGCACTGGCGAAAACGTACGACGCAGGAAAAGAAAGAGTTTGTAGAACTTTTCAGGACACTCCTTGAAAGAACCTATCTGAGAAGGATTGAACAGTACAGTGATGAAAGGATCATCTATAAAGATGAAAGGATAGAGCCACCCTATGCCCTTGTAAAAACAGTGGTGGTTACAGGACAGTCTGTGGAGATACCCATTGATTACAGATTGATACAGAGGAGTAATGACTGGAAGGTCTATGATGTGATAATAGAAGGCGTAAGCCTTGTGAACAACTACAGGAAACAGTTTGTTCAGATAATTCGTTCCTCTTCTTATGAATCCTTAGTGGAGCGGCTAAGGAAGAAGATTAAATAATCTAACGTAGCCCCAGTTTGCTTAAAACAAGTCCGAGATACTTGTTTATCGGATTTTTTCTTTTCAGAAATGGAATTACAGGCTTTTTCCTTGTGCCCAGCCTTTCCAGTTCTTCTATGATTTCGGGATGTATGCCATGTTTAAGGCCAGCCCTGAAGATCTGGATAGCTTTAACCTTGTCTCTTTTGATTAGATAAATCCTGCCAAGATTCAAGTAATGAAGGGAGTTGTCCTTTTCCACAGCAATAGCCTCTTCACAGAGGGATATGGCATGGGATACCTGTCCTCTTTCTCTTGCTATACAGTAGGCAAAGTAGGATTTTATAACAGGAAGAGGCTCAATTGACAGTGCCCTTTCAAAAAGGGAAAGTGCCCTTACGGGTTCATCCCTGTCAAGGGCCTGGAGTCCTTTCTCGAAAAGTTCCTTTGCTTTGCCTTGTTCCATCTATTCCTTTCCACGGGGCAATATTTCAATGAGCTTGTTCATAAGACCCTCATGAAGATTGGCTGTCGCAAGAAAGAAAGGATTCTTCAGGTTTTTTTTGTTGTATTTTAAGGCTGTCCCGGTTTCTATATCAATAACTCTCCCACCTGCCTCTTCCACGATAGCCTGGCCTGCTGCAGTGTCCCACTCCATTGTAGGAGCGAATCTTGGATAAATAACCGCCCTGCCTTCAGCAATAAGGCAGAACTTCAGTGAGCTACCTGCAGAGATGAACTCTATCTTTCCAAAAGAGGTTTTGATTTTCTCTATAAAGTCTTCTACCAGTGGTGTTGAATGAGATCTGCTACCAATTATACGGATAGGTTTTTCAGGTTCAGAATACAATGAGTTTTTTAAGATGCCGAGACTGTGTATTTTGATATCAATATTATCCTGGATAATTTTATAAGAGAGAATTGAGATCTCTGTAGATGCCTGAGATATTTTATAAGCACCGATACCGCAGGCGGAAAAATACAATGTGTCTCTAACAGGAATATAAATTACACCTATTTTGGGTCTTCCACGATGAATAAGGGCAATATTTACAGTGAACTCACCGTTTCTTTTGATAAACTCCTTTGTACCATCCAGTGGGTCAACAAGCCAGAAATATTCCCAGCTTTTTCTCTTATCATAGGGAATGTCCTTTCCCTCTTCACTCAGGATGGGAATATTATTATCATGGTGTAAGCGTGTTTTTTCAAGATACTTTACGATTATTCTGTGTGAGTTCATATCAGCAATCGTGAGGGGAGAGTTGTCCCCTTTTTTTTCAACTTCAAAATCAGTGCTATAGATCTTTAAAATTTCCCTGCCTGCTTCTACCGAGGCAGAAATAGCGGTTTTTAGCAGCCTGTTTATTTCATTTCGCTCCATCCAGGCCCTCCTGCGGAATTCCTTTTCATGCCTTAAGTGTAACATATTCTTACAAAATAACCAAATCCATGTGTTAAAAGTGTTTTTTTGTTGTATAATCACTGGTGTCCAAAATAATCTCAGATTTGTAAACAAGGCAGGGTGCAATAAATACAGTCAACAGTCAGAAGTCAGGAGTTAACAGTAAGCACAGTGAGCAGTTGACGAGTTAATGAGTAGATGAGTAAATGGGTGGATGAGTAAACAAGGCATAGAGGTGGTCTTTTAAGACTTAAGTGGATAGATAAGGGTCTTGATGTAAGATACATGAGGTATTGCTACATGGGTATTCTTCACCACCTCTTCACCTCTCAAAGGAGCATCTATGCCTGACCCTGCCCCGTCATTGAATACAGGTTAGTACAAGAGTGTAATCCTGTGGATTGCCTTATTTTTTTATGAGGTGCCCTGCCTTATTAGGATTTTATCTTGGACAGAAATGTTGTATAATATATTTTAAGATCCTTGGCCTGCATGAAGCAGGTTAATCCCTATGAAAGGGAGGTATGTTATGAAGATCAAAAAGGTTTCAAAGGTGGCATCCACAACATGTAAGTGCAAGTCCTCCTGCTAAATTGATTTTACAGGGAGGGAGACTCCCTCCCTGTTGTTCTTATCTTTTTGCTCTTCTGGATGAAAATTCGCAATCTTTGCTCAATGAATCATCTTCCTATACATGCTTATCTGTTTAATAGTAGTCTTTACAGGTTGATTTCCAATAATTTTCAAATGTATAATAGGGTTAACCATTTTAAAAAGGGGTTCCTTATAGATGGAGGGGAACAAAAAATACTGCCTCTGTTGTGGAGAGGATGTTCCTTATAATGTGGTGGAACGACATGAAAGGAGGGAACTGACCTGTCAGTACTGTGGGTTTACCCTTGATGTGGAAAATCTCTGGGAGAAAAAGGAACAGCAGACCAACTCTATTGCATTAATTGCAGAGGATTCACGATTCATCAGGACGCTGCTGAAAGAGTTGCTTCTGAAAAAATCTATAGTGAAAGAGGTAATTGACTCAGAAAATGGACTTGATTTTGTTTCTGCTTACACACGAATGATTAATGACAAGATAAGACCTGCCTTTGTAATACTTGATCTTAATATGCCTGTGATGGATGGCCTTACAGCAGCCCGTACCATGAGGGCACTGGAGAAAAAAATGTCCCTGCCCCATACACCCATTATATTCTTTTCATCCATAAAGGCTGATGAGGGATTGAAGAAACAGATGTTTCTACTTGCACCTGCAAATTACATAAATAAAGGCTCCTCTCCAGAACCAGAGGCATTGGCAAAGCGAGTGCAGTTTTTGCTTAATTTTATTCTGAAACAGGGGCAGAATTCATCTATTATGCAATAGTTCACTTATTACAACAGCCATATCCTTTATCTCAAAGGGTTTGTTTACAATCCTGTCGAAGCATTCAAGCATATACTTTTGATCTTCAGACATGAGTGGATAGCCACTTATAGCAATAATCTTTGCATCTCGATGGAGTTCTCGTATTTTTTTACAGAACTCCATTCCGCTCATTTCAGGCATTACAAGGTCTGTCAGGATAAGAGATATTTCGGATCTTTTTTGTTGATATACATCAAGTGCCTCCAGGCCATTACTCACACTGATGGTCCTGTATTGTAGTTCTGTAAGAAAGGTAACAAGAAAACTCCGAACCTCCTCATTGTCTTCCACGATAAGGATTACCTCACCCCTGCCCTGTGGGCAGGAAAGGTGTTTTTTCCTGATGATAGTAATATCCTCTTCGGTAATGGGTAGAAAGATTGTAAAGGTTGTACCATATCCTACCTTTGATCGAACATCGATAAAACCTCCATGTTGTCTGATTATACCATATACCTGTGAAAGGCCAAGTCCTGTACCATGACCAACAGGTTTTGTTGTAAAAAAAGGCTCGAATATATGCGACAGGATATCTGAAGGAATGCCACTACCTTTATCCGTGAATTCAATTACAATCCAATTACCAGGGGGCATTTCTGCAAATGGTGAAGTTTCAATATGTTCCCTTCGTAGGGTTATATGAATATTACCACCATCTGGCATGGCATCCTTTGCATTTACAACAAGGTTGGTAAAGACCTGTTGTATCTTGGCTGGGTCTGCCTTTACCTTGCATTGTTCAAGCTCTGAGGAAAAGTCTATCCTGATGTTTTCAGGAATAACTCTCTTAGCAAACCTGATGAACTCTTTCAGGAAGGATGTGAGATCAAATACTGCCTCTTCAGAGACAGATTTTCTGGAAAAGTCGAGTATCTGTTTGACCATATTGGCAGCCCTCAGTCCGCTCTGCAGTATTATGTCTATCCTTTTTTTTACGTAATATGGGAGTCCTTCCTCTGCCATCAACATTTCGGCATAACCTATTATTCCTGTCAGGATATTATTGAAATCATGGGCGATGCCTGCAGCAAGCTGTCCTACAGCAGCAAGCTTTTCCTGTGATTGAAGTTTTTCTTCTGCCTTTCGCTCCTCTGTAACATCCCTTATCAAGAAGACGATACCCACTATCTTGTCACCCAATACAACTTTTCTGCCGCCAAGCTCAAATATCCGGTTGTCAGTATCAGTTTTTTTGGATACCTCATGCCAGAGAATATTCGGTGGAGAGATAATATAGTCCTCAAGGGGCCTTCCCTGGATTGTAGTTATTGTCTGTCCTGCCCTGATGCCTTCGAGATACTGCAAATACTCCTCTGCAAGCGGGTTGATCTGGAGAAGTTTGCAGTTGCTGTCAACAAAAAAAACACCTTCAGGAAGATGTTCAAAAAGGGTTGACAGGATATTGTATAATTCTGTCTTTTCCTTTTCTGTTTCAATAAGGCCTGTTATGTCATCCAGTATGCCATCAATATACTGAGGATTACCTTCAATGTCCCTTTTAAGGGTTGCATGAATCTCTGCAAAGAATGCCTTGCCATCAATACGCTTCATTTCTGTTTTAAAGTCTGTGACAAATCCTTTTTGAATCAGGGCATTTAAGAGTCGTTTCCTGTCTTCTGGATGAACATATAAGGACTTGAAGTTATACTGTTTGATGTCGTTAAGATTTATACAGCCAAATATTTTAAGGCCAGAAGGGTTCATCTCAATAATATCTCCATCAACTGTGGAACGGTATACACAGACAGGCAATCTTTCGAAAAGGTCTTTATATTTGCGCTCTGCCTCTCTTGCCTTGATTGCAAGGGCTGATTTCTGAAGCACTGTTTTTACAGCGGCAGGAAGTCGTTTGAAGTGCTTAGGTGACTTAAGGATATAATCATCAAGGCCGGATTTCATGGCCTCTACAGCAACCTCTTCATTGCCTGTTCCAGTAAACATCAACACAGGCTTCTCAGGATATCGTTCTTTGACCCTTCTGAGAATATCAAGCCCGGATGCCCATTTTATCTGGAAGTCCGTTATTACTAAGTCAAAATCTCCTCTATCCAGTGCCAGCGCAAATTCATTTTCATCGATTACCTCTACATACTCTACTGCTCTAAGAACTTCATTGAGCTCCATCTTTACCATTACCCTGTCATCCGGGTTATCATCTATAAGAAGTACTTTCATTGATTCTTACTCCTGTATCCGTGGGTGTTCGTTTATTATGAGCCAGTAGAGATGGAGCTCCTTGACTATCCTCATAAGTTCTTCAAACTGTACGGGCTTTACTAAATAGGAATTTGCTCCCAGTTCGTAGGCACGATTTATATCAGGACTTTCCCTGGAAGAGGTAAGGACAACAACGATAAGCTTCTTTAGTTCTGGCTCATTGCGAAGCCAGGTCAGGAATTCAAATCCGTCCATCCTTGGCATCTTAAGGTCAAGAAGTATTAATACAGGCAGTGGATTCTGTGTGCGATCACCAAAGCGTCCCGCTCCTTTTAGATATGCTATTGCTTCCTCTCCGTTCTGGACGAATCTAAGAGGATTAATAATGCCACATTGGTGGAATGCCCTTTCTATGAGAAGCACATCGTCTGGGTTGTCCTCTACAATAAGAATGGTATAATCCTCAGATTTTATCTGCAATTTTTACTCCTGTAAAAGTTTAGATAACTATTAAATTCAACCCATGATTTTTGTGGATTCCTTTATTTTATCTATGTTTTATCAAGTTCTATCCAGAATCTACTTCCCTTCTCTGGTTCTGAGTCAAGCCCTACAGAACCACCCATCCGTTCCACTCCCTTTTTTACAATGGCAAGTCCAATACCTGTGCCAGGGTATCGTTCTATTCCATGGAGACGTTCAAATATTCTGAATATCCGCTCTTGATGTTCTGGTGGTATGCCTATACCATTGTCCTGTATATTAAGCCTTACTTTGCTCTCTTTTTCTTCAGCCCATATCCTTATTACAGGTTTTGAATCCTTTTTTACAAATTTTATGGCATTAGATAGTAAGTTTAAAATAACCTGATAAAGAACACTATGGTTAGCCAGTACTTCAGGGAGGGGTTTATCTATTTTGATTATAGCATCCCTCTCCTTGATATCATCCTCTAAGACCCTCAGGGCCTCCTTAATAATCCCCTCTACTGAGATGGGTTTTCGTCTTATCTCCTGCCTCGTTAACCTACTATATGCTAACAAATCCTGAATCAAATTGTCCATCCGCTGAGCGGCCTTCAGAATCCTTCTGGCATAGTCTTTACCTGTTTCGTCCAACCTGTCAGCATAATCCTGAAGAAGTGCCTCTGAGAAGCCCTGCATTGCCCTCAGTGGTGCCCTGAGGTCATGGGAAACAGAGTATGCAAAGGCTTCTAATTCCTGGTTTGATTCCTTAAGCCTCTGTGATAGTTGTTCTGCCTTCCTGTATGCAGCCTTTAGGTCTTCGAGGAGATTCAGCATTCCCAGGTTAAGACGTTCCACTTCCTCGATTCGTTTTTTTAAATCTGCGGTTCTTTCTGAGACAAGCCGTTCCAGCTCCTCTTGGTATTGCATCTGAAGTGCCTCTGCCTCTTTTTTCTCTGTTACATCATGAATAATGGCCACTACCTCGGTTTCAGAGAGTCGATTAATTCTTGCCTCATAATGTCGGGGTCTGTTATCTATAGGAAGGGAATAGTCAAATGACTGGAGTCTGCCTGTTTCAATGGCCAATTTTATATACTTTTCAGCCTTTTCTGCTACATCTTGAGGTAGAACCTCATGTAGCTTTTTCCCAAGAAAAGCCTCTGGAGGTGCATAAAGGGGATACTGGAAGGAGTCTTTATAATCAATAAATCTAAAGTCAGAGTCTATTATGAATATAAGGTCAGGTATAGCCTCAAGCAGTGCACTGAGTCTTGTCTGTTCTTTTTTTAGTCTCTTTTCAGCCTCTTTTTTTTCTGTAACATCCCTTACTATGGCAAGTACAGAAGGGACCGTGTTGCCCTGTTTGTCAGTAAATTCAATTCTTCTGAGTCGTACCTCTACGGGAAACTCGTTTCCCTTTTTATTTTTTGCCATCCATTCAAATTCCTGGGGATAACCCTTCAGTGCCAGCTTTAACTTTTCCAGAGCCATCTCATAGGTGTAACCTCTTCCCATGATCTGTTCAGGGGGAAGACTTTGAAACTCCTCAAGGCTGTAACCAAAGGTTCTGGTCACGTTTTCATTTATGTCAATGATTCTGCCATCAGCAGAATGGATAAAAATCATGTCAGGTGTAGCATCGTATATGGCTTTAATGTAGTTTCTTGATTCTTCAAGTTCCGTCATTCGCTGTTTGATCTCGTCTGTCTTTTTCTTTACCTGCGCTCTGAGCCAGAGATTCATGGTAAAGAAAAGGACTATCAACACAGATACAGCAATAAAAAACCACTTTATCCAGGCAGGAATCCTGGTCACAGGCTTTCTTCCCATATGACGCTCAATGGATTTATAA